>CAYNWQ010000203.1:0-3213 GCA_964400955.1 uncultured Gordonibacter sp.
TACAGCGCTCCCCTCAAGGCTCGCGCTTTCTTGTGCAGAGTTTTCGCCTAGTACCGGTGTATCTTGCTCAGTTGCAAACGAAACAATGTTGCCAAGCTCCACACTCGAAAAAGCAAGCAATATTGCCAGGCTCAAACAAATGCCACGTTTGAGCACGCGACGCGCACGCAAAGCCCTGACCTCGCGTTTTTTGACGCTTGGCCTGCCCGCACATGCAACGTGTTTTCCCCGAGGCATTTGCGCAGTCATGGTTAGTTTCCGTCCTCCGCACTCACCTCAGAAGAGTCGGCACTTGTGCCGCCTTCATCATCAGAGCCTGTCTCGGTGGCACTTTCGACCATATAGAGTTTTCCGGTTTCGGGATCTTGATAGACGCGCCCCATATCGATATAAGCGCTACCACCTGACTCCACATCGTCAGTAATCGACTCTAAGCTACTTATCTCCTGCGCGTCGTCGGTCTCGGTAACTTCTGTCACCTGAGTGATATCGATATTCCATGCTGTAACCAAAGCAACCATCAACCCACACGCCAAAACCAACATGCAGTCAGCGAGGTTGCCCAAACCAGACATCGGGTCTTCGTCTTCTTCTGCGCGCCGGCGCCGAAAGCCAACGTCACGAAATGAAGTAAACGAGCTCATAACTTAAGCCTCCTGGGAGGAGTTTGCGCGCAAGCCGTCTACTTTTTCAAGTATGGTAGTAACTGAAGCGTCAAGCGCCGAGAGATAGTTGTCATACCAACGACGACGAATGCGCGTAATGATAAAGGTCACGAAAGCTACCACAAGACCTGCAACCGTCGTATCAAACGCAATAAGCAAAGAGCTCGAAAGCGTCAATGTATCGCCCTGACCAAGAGAAACAAGACCAGGTCCAAGCGGGATAAGTGTACCCATTAACCCGAGCATAGGAGCAACTTTTGAGGTAGTAGACGTGCGTGAAGTAATCGCGTTCAGGCGATCCTCTTGTTCATCGACTATGCGTTTGGCCAGCGCCACATGCGCATCAACCGGCAAGCTGCGGTATTCCCAAAGCGTAAGCAAAGCACGCTTTTGGTCTCCTAAAAGCTTTGATTGTTCGATTACCTCAGGCACATCTTCAGGAGAGGCTTGCACTATCTGCTCAAGGAAAACAGGTACAACAACTTTGAAATGACGGTGTGAAGTGATAGCTTCCACCAAGATATCTCCAATACACCATACGCCATACAATACAAAACCCAAAAGTCCTATGATGGTAGGCACAAGCAATGCTTGCGACACCGAATGGAGGATATCGCTTAAATATGTCTGAGCCAACAAATCCATACTTCCAAACTGCCTTTCAAACTACTAAACACTCTTGCGCAGGTACGCAGCCTGTGCATCTGCACCCCGCTTACGCAAGCAACCCGCGCCCGCACACCGCCCATGCAGGTCACTCACGCAAGCAACCCGCGCGCCGCTGCTGCAAACACCAAACACGAGACACTCACGTGTGCCCGCGCGTCCTAGCCCCGATACACCGGGTAACTATTTCCTAAAAAATCAAGCATCTCGTCGTCGCTCACATCGACGCCGTAAAAGAGCTTGTAAAACTCTTTGCCCACTTCAACCATATCAACATCAAAACGGTCAGGGTAAAACATATTGCACAGCCACTGTATACCCAAAAAACGATTGCATGCCATCGGGCGGTCAACCCAAGCAACCGGTGTATTTGGCATCGTGTAGACGCGTCCATTGCGCACGGCTTTGATAGAAGCCCAGTCCTCATGAGTGCGGATACGCTCATCGGCACCACCACGCAGCTCTTCATCCCACGCAACTATCACATCAGGATCCCAAGAGATAACAGACTCAAGCGACACGTCTGCCATGCCGGTCGCATCAAACCAGTCAACCTTTGCAACCACATCTCCGCCTGCAATGACGAAGGATTCCGCGTGCTGACTTTCGGCGGGTTCAGTCTGCAAGCCCAGCGGGCCTTCGGCGTAGTACACCTTCACACGCTCTTCGTCAGGCAAATCCGCCACCGCCGCGCTAACGCGTGCATAAGCATCTTCGCAATACGCTGCTAGCTCTGCTGCCCTATCCTCGCGCCCTAAAATGTCTCCCATCAGCTCATAAGCATGCGTGATGAGGTTAGTGGAACCATCAACTAGTACTACCGGGATACCAGAGCGGTCTTGGATGTCGATAGCTTCAGAGATATTAGCCTCAGTAAGCGCAATAGAGGAAACCGAGAAAATCAACTGGATGCCTTGCGACATAACCGCCTCTACGTCCATTTCACCCGTCTCAACCGCACCGAGGTACACAAGATCATTCAACTCATCAGGCAGGTATTTACGGTCAAGCTCGGTGTATTTTGAGCACGTCGCACCCATCAAATCAGGCGCAAGCGTCATCATATAAACCTGTGCCAAACCACTGGTGAAATACACCTTTTTGAGATTGGCAGCCGTAGGGATAGTGAGCTCACGCCCCGCATCGTCTACTATCTTGCGCTCGCCACGAAATATTTCGTCGCCCGCCTCAGAGCGACACCCCGACAAAAGACCTCCCCCAAGGCCAATGCCAGCAGCAGCCACGCTAGCGTATTTAGCGAAATCACGACGCGTAATCAGCGAGCTTTTTCGCTGCACACCGTCACCTGTAACGTTTGTTTCCTCGCTCTTTTTCATGAAATCCTCTTTATCTTTCACTCGTCTCATATTGCATGTCTACAGTCTGCATGTCCGCGCTCGCCCTGCTCTTTGTGTCTAGCTCACTCATTTCATCCTGCAAGCTCGACACGCAGACTCGCTGCATAACGCCCGGGCGTATCTCCACGTCCACAATTTGCGCGTCCGTGTCATAAATCGTGCGTAAGCATTCGTTTGTCATAACTTCTTCAGGAGTGCCGTCGCCTATCACGCGCCCCTGCTGTATAGCGATAACCCTGCTCGCACAGTAAAGCGCATGGTCAGGGTCATGTGTGACCATAAGCACACTTGTGCCGCTATCGGCAAGTTTACGCATACGCTTAAGCACCATTTGTTGGTTACCAAAGTCAAGCGAGGCGGTCGGCTCGTCCATGACCAGTATCTCAGGTTCTTGCGCGAGTGCACGCGCGATAAGCACGAGCTGCTGCTGGCCTCCGGAAAGTTGCGTAAAAGAGCTATCAGCTAGATCGGTTATACCCAAAAGCTCCATCGCATCATATGCGATACGCTTGTCTTTTTCGGAA
>CAYNWQ010000204.1:0-3212 GCA_964400955.1 uncultured Gordonibacter sp.
GCAGCTGTCCGCGTCCAGAAATGTCAACCGCGCAAAGCACAAGCGTCTCATCCATTGCAACAAATTGCGAGCCAAAACGCACGATACCACGCTTGTCACCAAGAGCTTGCGCAAAAGCCTGCCCAAGCACAATCCCAGTGTCTTCGACAGTGTGATGAGCGTCAACTTCGATGTCTCCCTTCGCGCTCACGCACAAGTCAAAAAGCCCATGACGCCCAAAAGCGTTAAGCATATGGTCGAAAAAAGGCACACCGGTGTCAACCTCGACTTTTCCCACCCCGTCGAGATTAAGCGAGATTGCTATATCGGTTTCTTTGGTGGTGCGCTTAATTTCTGCAGTTCGTGCCATAAATTTGCAACCTCTCATTTCTCTACGATTTCACGCAAGCTGTCCAAAAAAAGTTCGTTTTCGTCGTGCGAGCCAACGCTTACGCGCAAAGACCCTTCAAGAAGTGGAGCATGCGAAAAGTCGCGCACCAACACACCACGTTCGTAGAGCGCATTCCACACTTTACTCGCAACGTCAGCACTCTCAAGGCGAAACAAAATGTAGTTTGCGTCAGAAGGATAGACGCTAACATGCGCTATATTCGTAAGCTTTTCAATCAAAGTCTCACGTTCAGCAATAACCGCCTTGATGCTTGGTTCAAACTTTGCACGGTTTTCATACACGATGCGCGCTACCGTTTGCGAGATAGCATCAACCGAATAAGGCTGACGCACCTTGATAAGCTCGCGTATCACGCTTGCATCGCCAAGCACATAACCCACACGCACGCCAGCTAAACTAAACGCTTTAGAAAAGGTGCGCAAGATGAGTAGGTTTTTGTGTTGAGCCAGATATGGACGCATAGAAAAACGTGAAAATTCAAAATACGCTTCGTCAACAACAACAAGCGCATCTGTTATCTCAAGTAAGTGTGCCATAAACTCTTCTCGTGCAAGTTTGCCTGTTGGATTGTTAGGGCTTGTCACGATGATGTAGTCGATGTCGCCTTTTTGTACGCGCTCATAGACTGACGCTTCATCGATGTCGTAGTTAGTAAGACGACAAACATTTACGATATTTGTCTGAGTGAGACGAGCGTTATTTTCGTAAACCGAAAACGTCGGTGGCATGTTAAGAAACGTTCGCGCCGGTCCTCCCCATGCAAGCGCAATGTTAAACAATAGCTCATCTCCCCCGTTACCAACAAGCACCTGAGTGCGGTCGAGCCCATTTGCCTCAGCAATGAGATCACGCAGCTCGTTGGCTAAGGGGTCTGGATAGCGGTTGAAAGAGAGCTTGTGGATGGCATGCTCTATGTCGCGACGCACTTCAGTGTCGACATCGCTTGGGTTTTCGTTTGCAGAAAGCAAAGCTTGCGCTGGCAGATATTTGGGGTCATAGGGTTCAATCCCTGCAAGCTGCGCTGAAGCTGCTCTTATGGTGTCCATAATATGTTCCTTTGACTATGATGCAAATACTCGTTTGTGCTTGTTCGTGCTTGTTCGTGCTTGTTCGTGTTTGCTTGTGTTTGCTTGTGTTTGCTTGTGTTTGTTTATAAACCTAGGCAGGCTAGTTGTTTTCCCACAAAACTTTTCGTTGCTCAACACTTTGCGCGTGCGCCCACAGTCCCTCATGCTTTGCGATTGTGATAATCGAGTCAGCATCATTTTTGAGAGCGGCCTGGCTATATTGGATGACACTTGATTTCTTTACGAACTCATCGACTGAAAGCGGAGACGAGAAACGCGCCGTACCGCCAGTCGGCAGCGTATGGTTAGGCCCTGCCACATAATCACCCACAGCCTCCGGCGTCCACTCGCCTAAAAAGATAGCACCCGCATTGTGTACGCGCCCAAGCATGTCTGCCGCATTTTCGAGATGAAGTTCGAGGTGTTCGGGTGCAATAACGTTTACCGCATCAAAAGCCACATCAAGACTTGGGCACACGACGCAAAGCCCCCGGTTGTCAAGAGAGGCTGTCGTTATGTCAGCACGAGTAGAAGACGCCATATGCACGGCAATCGCCTCTTCAACCGCGTCCGCGTATGCCTCACTAAAAGTCACAAGGTAACACGTTGCGAGCGGGTCGTGTTCTGCTTGAGCCATGAGATCTATCGCGACAAGCTCTGGCATTGCAGACTCATCAGCTACCACACACACTTCAGAGGGACCAGCAATCATGTCGATACCCACATCTCCTGAAACTATTTTTTTAGCTGCTGCAACATAAGCATTACCAGGACCGGTAATTTTTGCAACAGGAGCAATGGATGCAGTGCCATAAGCAAGAGCTGCTATTGCCTGCGCGCCGCCTACCGTGTAAATCTCGGTTACGCCTGAGATTGAACAAGCATACAAAATAGCCGGGTCAAGCGAACCGTCTTTCGTGGGCGGTGTGACACACACTATACGCTTCACACCTGCAACGGCAGCAGGAATGGCATTCATCAGCACAGACGAAGGATAGAGTGCACGCCCACCGGGTACATAAATACCTACCGACTCGAGCGGAGTCACTTTAGAGCCTACGATAGCTCCGTCTTCGCGAGCATAAAACCAACTCTGTAAACGCTGGCGTTCATGGAAATCGCGGATTTGTGCAGCAGCATGACGCAGAGCTGCAGCCACACAAGGGTCGATGAGCGACCCTGCTTGCTCGATTGTTTCTTGAGAAACGCGAAAGTTTTTTATAGCTACACCATCAAAGCGCTCAGTATATTCGCGCAAAGCTTCGTCTTTTCGCGCACGCACATCTTCAACTATCGCGGTAGCAGCCTGCAAAGCTTTTGCATCAAAAGCACCACACCTATCAAGATAGTCGGCGCTAAATTTTTCGTTTTCTTTCAGTTGTATACGTCGCATTGTTATTTCTCTCCTATCTGCTGTAAGCGAGCCGCAAGCTCGGCCACACGAGTGTCAGTTCGGTAAGCACAGGTATTCGCAAAAAACCGCGCGGTTGAAGCGAGCACTTCATCTACCACCACAAGATTGTTTTCGCGCAAAGTCGTGCCCGTAGCAGTAATATCTACGATACGCTCTGCCATACCCGTCAATGGTGCCAGTTCTATGTTTCCATGCAGTTTCACAATTTCAACTTGTATGCCGCGTTTCTCATAAAACGCACGGGTAATATTGGGGTATTTTGTTGCTATACGTATAGAACCAATTCTTTGGAAATGCTCTTTGGTTGCCTCTTGTGCACCTTTTGGCTCAGCGACAACAA
>CAYNWQ010000205.1:0-3170 GCA_964400955.1 uncultured Gordonibacter sp.
AGAGCAAAACTATGGCGTGACGAGTGCTTTGCGTGGTTCGGGAGCATACATCATAGAGGCTGCGCGCACTTATAACATAAACGAGGTTTATCTGCTGGCGCATGCAGCGCTTGAAAGCGCTTGGGGTTGTTCGGCGCTTGCGCAAGGTAGCGTTTCGGGATATGCGGGCTATCGCAATTTCTTTGGCATAGGAGCTTATGACCTTGACCCCAACAACGGAGGAGCTGCGCTTGCAAAACGCGAGGGCTGGTCAAGTGTTGAGTCTGCCTTGCTCGGTGCTGCGAAATGGATTTCAAATAACTATCTCAATCCGACCGTTTCTTCTGCGGCAGTTTCCGGTGAGCAAAATACACTCTATAAGATGAAGTGGGACGTGCAGCGTGCGGTAAGCGAAGGCTCTGTGTGGCATCAATATGCGACGGGTCGCACGTGGGCATCGGGCATCGCAAGCGTCATGGCAAATTGCTACTCTTATTTGGGTTTGTCTATGGCAAATACTGGCTTGCGTTTTGAGGTGCCGGTTTATAAGTAAGTAGGCGTGTGGTTAAAGCAATAGGGTAGTGATAAAAGCCAACGAAAGAACCGGCGATAAGGTAAACGGCAAGGAAGTAGTGGCGTGACGTATTCGCTTGCGGAAAGAAAAAACCAATTGCGCAGGTGCGTGACACATGCCTTGCGCGCGTGTGGGCGTGTGTTTACCCACTCGCCTCGTGTGGTGGTGTCATTGACTTCCTACCCTGCGCGTATTGAAACCGTGCACGTATCGATGCAGTCTTTGCTTGCGCAGCACCATCTGCCTGATTTGATAGTACTCTACCTTTGCAAGCAGGATTTTCCGCATGGTGAGGCGGATTTGCCCGAAAGCCTGCGTCGTCTGCTTGCGCACGATGTGTGTATACGCTGGGTTGAGGGCGACTTAAAGTCTCACAAGAAATATTTTTATGCACTGCAAGAGTTTGCATGCGACTACGTGATTACCGTTGATGACGACCTCATCTATCGCAATACGATGATAGATGAGCTACTTAGCGCTCAAGTCAAACACCCGCACGCAATCTGTGCGATGCGCACGCACTTGATTGAGTTTTCTTCAGATGGCGAACTTGCCCCCTATGCAAACTGGATACTAGAGGCTCCCATTACACATGAACGTCTCGTGGGTGTGGAGAGCATGCGTCTTTTTGTAACGACGGGAGCGGGTACACTTTTCCCGCCTAAGTGCCTACCTGCACAGACGTTCGATGAGAGTGCGATACGCTCGCTTTGTCTTTATGCTGACGACGTGTGGATAAACGCCATGCGCGTCATCACTCATGCGCCTGTTGTAGCGGTAACGTCTAATCAAGCACTTGTCTATGTGCCCGATACTCAAGAAGTGGGGCTTTTCCATACCAACCTCGAAGGTACTGGTAACGATGACATGCTGCGCGCGGTTTTTGATGCTTATGCTGCACTAGGCATCGCGCCGAGCGCTTTTGCCGACGATACTCTCGACACCTTGCTTTAATTTATCACTTAACTTTTGTGAGAGAACGTATGCTTTTAGCCTACTCTCGTTATTGTCATGTGCAAAAAAGATTATACTTGTGCGCGTTGTGCGCACAAACGAGGAGAGTGCAATTGTGCAGCTGAGATGCATACGAGCGTAATACTTATATGGGGGAGTACGGGTGTGTGCTCATCTCGTGCGTCACTTACGCCGTCTATGAATGACAGGAGCTGGTTTTGAAAAAAGCTGGGGTTGAAAAAGAGCTGATGCAGCACGAAAATGCTGACAAGATTTTCGGCAAAAAAGTGCCGCTTTGGATCAAGATTTTGCTGGTTGTATCACTGCTTGTCGTTATAGCGGTGTCTTTTATGCTCGGGCGTTATGGCGTGCTTTCGCCTTCAGATATATATGACGCTTTCTATATCCACTTTTTCAGGCCTGAGTTAATAGATCCATCGAGTGCGTCATATGACGCGACGCTCGCGGGTACTGACCGTGTGATATTTAATATCCGCTTGCCTCGTATCATGCTTGTGGTGTTAGTGGGCGCGGCGCTTTCTGTGGCGGGCGCGTCTTATCAGGGTATGTTTAGAAACCCGCTTGTGTCTCCTGACATCTTGGGTGCTTCAACGGGTGCAAGCCTTGGTGCTTGCTTTGGTCTTTTGCTCGACATGAATGCTTTTTCCGTACAGCTACTTGCTTTTATAGGCGGCATGCTCGCGGTAGGTGCGGCGGTATGGATATCGCGACTTGTGCGTTATGACGCGACACTTGGCCTTGTGCTTGGTGGCATATTGGTGTCGACGCTTTTTCAGGCGGGCACTTCGCTTATAAAGTTTGTCGCAGACGCCGAAGACAAACTCCCTACCATTACGTTTTGGCTTATGGGTAGTTTTTCCTCGTCAAACAACGAAAAACTGCTGCTCGCTTTGATTCCTATGGCACTCGGCTTTGTGCTTTTGCTTTTGCAGCGTTGGAAGCTCAACGTGCTTTCTTTTGGTGACGAAGAAGCTCGCGCGATGGGTGTCAATACCAAGCGCACACGCTTGCTCGTTATCTTGGCTTCCACACTGCTTGCCTCTATTTCGGTAGCGGTTGCGGGTGTAGTCGGCTGGGTAGGTCTTGTTATCCCTCATCTTGCGCGTGCGGTGGTTGGACCAAACTACAAAGTACTGCTGCCTACCTCTATCTTCATAGGGGCGAGTTATTTGCTTATCGTTGACAATATCGCGCGATTGGTGGGTGCGGTAGAAATACCAATAGGCATTTTGACGGCTATCTTAGGTGTGCCTTTCTTTGTCGTGATTTTCAGGCGCAATATGAAAGGGTGGAACTAATGCTAGAAGTACAACACCTATCAACTGGTTACGGCAAAAAAGAAATTGTCCACGACGTGTCTTTTTCTATCCCCGCAGGAGAGTTTGTGTGTATCATCGGCGCAAACGGCTGTGGCAAAACCACGATGCTCAAAAGTATTTTGGGGCTTTTGCCTCCGTTTGGAGGCTCGGTCAAAGTGAGTGGCATCGAAACGCTTACCATGAAAGAAAAAGAACGCGCACAGTATTTTGCCTATATCCCGCAGGCGCACATGCCACCATTTCCTTTTAGCGTGGCAGACGTCATCATCATGGGACGCACGCCTTATATCAATCGCCTTGCAGTGATTTCCGAAAAAGACAAG
>CAYNWQ010000206.1:0-3123 GCA_964400955.1 uncultured Gordonibacter sp.
CACTATCGGTACCTCAATTGCGGGTGTGACCGAAAAAACAGAGCATACCACGCCTGAGTCGCCCGATCTGCAGCATCTCTTTGCGCGTATGAGGGACGCGCGTGCTGATGTGGTATCAATGGAGGTCTCGAGCCATGCTCTTGACCTTTTGCGTACGTGGAAAACTCATTTTGCGGTCACGGCTTTTACAAATCTTACCCAAGACCATCTTGACTATCACCATACGTTTGAGGCGTATTTCGAAGCGAAAGCCCTTTTGTTTTCGAAAGATTACCCCGCAAAACGCGTTATCGGTATAGATGACGCATGGGGAAAAGAGCTTTTGCGTCGCTGTAGTGCAAATGAAGACAGTATCATTACCTTTGGTTTTGAGCCTTCTGCTCAGATTCACCCGACAAATGTCGTTTATGCGCCGACGCATACTGAGCTTACGCTCGAGGTGTGTGGTGCGACTTATGAGGTGACATACCCCCTTGTCGGTACTTTCAATGTTTCTAATATCATGACGGCTTTTGCAATAGGTCTTGCCCTTGGGTTTAGCGCGACAGATATCGTCGCTGCACTAGCTAGCGTAAAAGCGGTGCCGGGACGACTTGAGCGTGTCTCGGCGGTATGTGATGGCGGCGTTTCGGTGTTTGTCGACTACGCGCATACACCTGATGCGCTTGCGAAAGCGCTCGCGTGCATTAAAGCCATCTCGCATGGGCGCACTATTTGTGTGTTTGGATGCGGAGGGAACCGCGACGCGGGCAAGCGTCCCATCATGGGTCAAGCTGCGCTTGATGCGGATTTTGCTATCGTTACGAGTGATAATCCACGCCACGAAAGCCCTCAAGCTATCATTGACGATATCTTGGCGGGCATGCGTATAGATAACGCGCAAGATAGATACGCTGTTATCCCTGACCGCAGGCGTGCAATTGAGCGTGCTGTCGAGCTTGCTTGCGCAGGGGATAGTATCCTTATCGCCGGCAAAGGGCACGAGGACTATCAGCTAGTAGGCGATGAAGTTTTGCCCTTTGACGATGTGATTGTTGCACGTGAAGCGCTCGACGGGCGCTTTGGCGTGGCAGCAGTGGAACAAAACGAGGAGTAACAATGAGGCTAAATGCCAAACAAATTGCCGAATATACTGGCGGCACATTTCAGGTTGAGCCTATAGATGCATCTGCCCTTTTGTGTGATATCACGTGGGACTCGCGTGAGGCAAAAAAGGGCTGCTTATACGTTGCCTTGCCGGGGGAAAAAGTTGACGGGCATGACTTTGTAGGCGCTGCCTTACATGCTGGCGCGCTTGCGGCTCTTGTCTCTCAACCTCTGCCTGTCGAAACGTGCCAGCTTGCTAAAGAGTTCGGCGCTGCTATCATCGAAGTCCCCAATACCTTTTCGGCTATCACTGATCTCGCACGTGCATGGCGTGCTCACCTGACGGGCAAAGTGATAGCCATAACGGGTTCAACGGGAAAAACGACGACAAAAAATCTTGTGCGCGACGTACTGTCTGCCCGCTTTAGTGTTGTCGCTACACAAGCGAACCAAAATAACGAGCTCGGTGTGCCGCGCACGCTCCTTAACGCCAATCCTGAGACGCAGGTTGTTGTTGTTGAAATGGGTATGCGTGGGCGTGGTCAAATAAAAGCGCTGTGTGATTTTGTAAAACCTGATTGGGGGCTTATCACTAACGCTGGCGAAAGTCATATAGAGTTGCTGGGTTCACGTGAAAACATCGCGCGTGCAAAGGCTGAGTTGCTCGGTGCGCTTCCTCAAGAAGCTAGTGTTGCCTTTCTCAACGACGACTGTGATATGAGTGGTTTTATATGGCATATATGCGGATGCAACAAAGAGAGATGCGTGCGTGTTGACTTTAATGGCTCGCGTGATATTGATGAGTCGCTTTATGTGCGGTATGGAAATGACGGATACACTCACCGCCGTGTGTGGGCGCGTGATATAACGCTTGATGCGCAGGGGTGTGCAGAGTTTACGCTTGTTGCGTTTGGTTTTGATGGTACATGGCCTCCAGAGAAGGCGCTTGAAAATGCAGAGTGCGAAAAATGTCATTTAAGCTTGCGTGGTGTACATAATGTTTCAAATGCTTGTGCAGCTGCGGCAGTTGGTCGCATGATGGGTATGGATTTACCTACTATCGCGCGTGCACTTGAGACGTCGGTTGCAGAGACGGGACGCCAAGAAGTCTTGCAAACGCCAGGTGGTGTTACCGTTATAAACGATGCCTATAACGCAAACCCCGACTCTATGCGTGCTGCACTCTCTACCTTTGCTGCTCTTGAAGTAGGTGGCGCGCGCGTCGCGGTATTAGGAGATATGGGTGAGCTTGGAGAGTATGCGCAAGCTTGCCATGAGGGTGTAGGTGTATTTGCTGCTGCTTTGCCACTGGATCGTTTGATTTGTATAGGTGAGCTCGCACGCTTTATTGCGCAAGGTGCTCTTGAGGGCGGCATGGACGCAGCATGTGTAACGCAAGCACAGGATATACCGAGCGTTTTAGGGGATCTAGAAGCGAGTTTGCAAGAGGGGGATGCGGTGCTCGTCAAAGCATCGCACTTTATGGAACTTACACGTATTGTTGAAGGACTGGTTAGTTAAGATGTTTTCGGTGTTTGCTTCGTATCCAACCTTTTTAGTATTTTTGGCAGTTGTGCTAGCCATCGTTATTACAATGGTGCTCATGCCTTTATGGATTAAATTTTTGCGCCGCGTTCATATCGGCCAACAAGTACGAGCCGATGGACCGGAAAGCCATCTCGTAAAGCAAGGTACTCCCACGATGGGTGGCGTTATCATGCTTATTGCTGTTATCGCGTGTGCGCTTGTGGTAGGAAAACCAACCCCTGAGATATTTGTTTTGCTTGGAGCCTGCGTTTTAGCAGGAGGGCTTGGACTAATAGATGACGCTGAAAAAGTCGTCAAAGAGCGCTCGCTAGGACTTACGCCGAGAGCAAAATTGGTCGGGCAGTTTGCTATTGCGACGGGATTTTGTCTCATAGCAGTGAATTGTCTAGATATTGACCCTATAGTAGAGATTCCCTTTGTCTATACCTTTGATTTTGGTGTCTTAACGACAAATATCGGAGATTTTTCTATACCGTGGCTTTATCTCAT
>CAYNWQ010000207.1:0-3105 GCA_964400955.1 uncultured Gordonibacter sp.
CGCGATTTTCTGCTTGACCTCAACTATGCTTGCAGCGTTTCGTGTATGCACCTATCACGTCTTTGTGAAGAAATCATCCTTTGGTCCACATCCGAATTTGGCTTTATCACACTTGCTGATTCTTTTTCGACGGGCTCTTCTATCATGCCACAAAAGAAAAACCCTGACTTTGCTGAGCTTATCCGCGGAAAAACCGGACGCGTGGTGGGGGATTTGGTTGCGCTGCTTGTGACGATGAAGTCGCTGCCTTTAGCCTACAACAAAGACTTGCAAGAAGACAAAGAAGGCGCCATTGATGCCGCGCGCACGCTAGAGGATTGTTATAAGTGCGCCGCTGGCATGATACAAACTATGCAGATTAATCCGGAGGCCATGCGCGCTCAAGCTCGACGCGGCTATCTTGCAGCAACAGATGTGGCCGACTATCTGGCGAAACGTGGCATGCCCTTCCGTCGTGCACATGAGGTGGTAGGACACCTTGTGCTGCTCTGCGAAAAAAGAGGCTGCGACCTCGAAGACCTTACACTCGAAGATTTCAAAAACGAAAGCGAGCTTTTTGAAACTGATATTGCAGGCGCGCTTGATTTGGAAAGCATAGTTGCCGCGCGTACCACCTATGGTGGCACGGCAAATACTGCAGTGCGCGAGCAATACAAACTTGCCGCAGACCAAATCGCCGCTCACGAATCTCTTCTGTAAGTGACGCATACGCGCGCAAGACGTGCGCATGCGCACGTCTTGCGCTTTGTTCCTGCACTTTGGACTTCATTCGGCATTTTGGGCTAAACCCTTAGCGTTTGCCCCCAGACAGAAAGCGCGCGTCATACACCGTGCGCTAGATTCTAAGTTATCGCGCGCGGGTTGACACATGCGCACGTCTCGCGCTTTGCGCCCCACTTTGTGGCCTTTCCTCAACAAACTTGTGAGGTTTAGAGTCTTTATGTCTCAAAATGATAGAATGTGTCAGGTTTAGTGGAGGTGAGCTATGGCTTCGAGATCGATTAAAAACCGCAAGAGCACCAAAAAAAAGCATCCCTCAACGATATTTCTTGCTGCTCTTTCGGTGATACTCGCTGTGTTTGTGGCGGGTGGCGTCGGCGTCTATTTTGTGTGCCAATCTTGGCTGCAAGATTTACCTGACTACACTGACGCTGATGCTTTTAATACAGCTCTGCCCACTACGATATATGCTTCAGACGGCACAACGGTGCTTGCTGAGTTTCAGCTCGAAAATCGCCAGCCAGTTGAATGGAGTGAGATTAGCACGTATGTGCTCGCTGGTACGGTCGCCACCGAAGACGAACGTTTTTATGAGCACGGCGGCGTCGACTTTAAAGGTATCGGTCGCGCTATCATAAATAACATCACCGGAGGCGAGTTAGAGGGCGCCTCTACTATTACTCAGCAGCTGGTGCGTAACACCATTCTTTCTTCCGAGATGGATGATATCTCTCTCAAACGTAAGGTACGCGAGGCTTATCTTTCCATTAAAATGGAAGAGCTCTATAGCAAAGATGACATTTTGCTCATGTATCTCAATACTATCAACTACGGTTCGGGTGCTTACGGTATACAGGCCGCGTCCCAGCGTTATTTCTCGAAAGACGCCAGTCAACTAACGCTCGCCGAAGCGGCTACGCTGGTGGGCATTCCGCAGTCGCCTACTTACAATAACCCCATTGATTACCCTGATAACTGCCTCAAGCGCAGAAATGTCGTACTCGACCGCATGCTTTCCAACGATGTTATCACTCAAGAAGAGCACGATGCGGCTTGTGCTGAGCCTCTTGTCATTAATCCTTCAGAAGACACGTCTGCAAACACGATGCGTTATCCGTATTTCACGAGCTATGTGCGCTATTTGCTGACTGACGAAAACGGCAAATACCAGTATTCGCGTGACGAAATCCTCAAAGGTGGACTGAGCGTTGTCACGACGCTAGATGTCAGCACTCAGGAAGCTGCAGAAGTTGCCGCGGCTAACAAAGAGACTCAAGCCAATAACTATGTGAAAAACGATCCCTTTGAGGTCGCTATGGTAGCGATTGATCCTGATAACGGTCACGTAAAAGCTCTCGTTGGTGGCAAAGATTACTACACTAACCAGGTCAACCTCGCGACAGGGCTTGGTGGCTCGGGTAGGCAAGCAGGTTCTGCTTTCAAGACCTTTACGCTTGTTGCCGCGCTTGAAGCGGGTATTTCCCCCGACACTTTGGTTGATTGCTCTACCACAGTTGAGTATCCTAGCTGGAAGGTTTCTAACATCGACTATCACAACTACGGCACGCGTTCTATTGCGAGCGCTTTCGCAGTTTCTTCAAATACCGGTTTCGCACGCCTTATTATGTCGATTGGCCCAGATAAAGTGGTCGATGTGGCCAAGCGTATGGGCATCACTTCCTCTTTGCAGGCGATAGGTTCGCTTACTTTAGGCTCTGATTCAGTGACGCCTCTCGAGATGGCGGATGCTTACGCTACACTTGCAAATGGTGGTACCCACTATGACCCCGAATGTATCCTGTATATACGCGATCGCAACGGCAATACCATCGTTGATAATTCATCGCCTCAAGGCGAGCGTGTTTTGTCCGCAGAGATCGCGCATGCTGCCGTGGAAGTGATGAAGGGTGTTATCACTTCCTATGATGGTACTGCGACAGATGCGGCTTTATCAAATGGGCAAGAGGCGGCAGGTAAAACAGGTACGTCCGAAAACAGAAAAGACCGTTGGTTCTGTGGTATCACCCCACAGCTTTCGGTTGCGATATGGTTAGGCGACCGCTCTGATTTGACCGATGCGCAGTCTTTGCCTTCAAGCATCACGTGCGCTTCTGCCTTTGCTGATTTGATGGATGCAGTACTAAAAGGCCAGCCAACGGAAACATTTCCAGATGCAGCAGATCCTGTTTACGACACTAACTTTACTGATTCAGAAAACCACATAGGTGGTTACTACTCGTCGTCTTCGTCCTCGTCGGAAAAGAACACGAAGAGCGAAGATAATGCAGCTGATGAGGCTAGCGACACCTCCAAAAAGAGCACCGATAACACGAGTGGCGGGGAAAGCGGTAATACAACGGGTGGTGACACTGGCGGGGGTGATAC
>CAYNWQ010000208.1:0-3092 GCA_964400955.1 uncultured Gordonibacter sp.
GGCCATGTGTGTGGCGCTGCAATTTGTAGAGCAAGTCGTAAAGTAAGATGTTGTGTTTTAGTATCAGTGTCTGTCATAGGAAACCTTTCAATTATGAAAACCAAACTTATGAGTTAGTTAGTGCCAAGGAATCTGCGTACAATCAATTAGTTTCGAGCTTATTTGGGCTGTGTCAAAGTGCTTTAATATCTCGCTTGGCCAGATTGGATCTTCATTGTCAATTAGGCCGCTGATATAGGCAATATGTCCAATAATGGCTTGCGGTGTCTTAAAACGGGTTAAAAGCGCGTCAAGAGATGCGTCGTGGTCGCGTTTTGAAAGACGACGATTCGCTTGCGAAACGAGGAGTGGTACATGCGCATAGGTAGGAGTTTCAAAACCAAAAAGCGATTGCAGATAAATTTGCTGAGGAGTAGAGCACACTAAATCAACTCCGCG
Source organism: uncultured Gordonibacter sp. (assembly GCA_964400955.1). Taxonomy (GTDB): domain Bacteria; phylum Actinomycetota; class Coriobacteriia; order Coriobacteriales; family Eggerthellaceae; genus CAJFUR01. Next base: position 439 of record CAYNWQ010000208.1, read on the forward strand.
CACAATCATATTGATACCTTGCGCAGCATCATCTAATACAACCGCTAATTGGTAAGCAAATTCGCCATCACTTCTGCGTACGAGAAAGTCACCGCACTCTTTTGCAAGATTTTGCTGATAAGATCCCTGTATGAGGTCGCAAAAAGAGACGTTTTTATCAGGGACTTTAAGACGCATGGCTCCACGTCTACCACTCGATTCTTTTGCTGCACGTTCTTGTTTATTTAAGTTGCGGCACCAACCGGGATAAACTTGTTTTTCGCCAAAATGTGGTGCAGATAATGTATGGAGGTCTGCACGAGTACAATAACAAGGGTAAAGCAAGTCGCGGCATTCAAGCTCGTTGTAAGCTGCCACATAAGCCTTAGCCCTGTCGTGCTGAAAATACGGCCCTTCGTCCCAAAAGAGTCCAAGGTACTCAAAATCATGTTGAATAGCATCAATATAGACCTGTTTTGAGCGCTCTTTATCGAGGTCTTCTATGCGAAGTACTATCTCTCCCCCGCTACTCTTAACAATAAGCCATGACATAAGTGCTGCGAAAATATTTCCAGCATGCATGCGTCCCGTAGGAGAAGGAGCAAAGCGACCTTTTAGTTGAGAACCTGACAAAGCTTATGCAAATGCTCGTCCGGCCTTAAAAGCAGCAATGTTAGCGTCAATAGTTTTTGGAGGCACGCGGTGTTTGATAACGTCTATCCAGACTTCATCAGAAAATGAAAGCTCTGAGGCAAGTGCGCCTAAAAGCACTACATTGCTAGTTTTAGCGCTCCCTGCTCCTTGTGCAAGCTGTAGGGCAGGTAGTATCTTTGCACCTGCGTTTATTAGGCGCTCACAGGCGTGAGTAGGCATGCTTGCTTTACCTGTCGCAACTGGCAAGGGTTTTATGGTTTCATCGGAAACGATCATTTGGCCACCTTGCTTAAGATAAGGCAAGGCGCGCAAAGCTTCAGTGGTTTCAAAGGAGACGATTACGTCAGCACATCCCTTATCGCAAACCATAGAGGATACTTCACTGCCAAAACGTACCACTGTCACGACACTGCCGCCACGCTGAGCCATGCCGTGTATTTCGGAAACCTTAACCACATTTCCCGCCGCAGTTGCGACGCGCGCTAAAACATCAGCAGCTAAAACGGTACCTTGTCCGCCAACGCCGCAAAGTAATACGGTGATAGTATCTGTTGTTTGAGACATACTTGATGCTTCCCTTCCTTTATGCGCCTACAACTGCTTCGGTTTGCACGAGAGCACCGAAAGCGCAATAGCTCACACATTGACCGCAACCTATGCAAAGTGTCTCGTCGATTTCTGCTCGACCGTCTTCTTCGTTTTTCGCAAGAGCAGGACAGCCGATAGTAATACAAGCACCACATGCTTTGCAGTCACTTGTTACTTCGTAAGCAGCTGATCTCGTACGCGTCAAAAGAACACAAGGATGTCTAAACACGATAACAGAAAGCGCATCTGAACTCGTTGCTTCTTTTATGGCCTTGCGCACTGAAGAAACATCGTAAGGGTCAATCTCGCGCACATCCTCTATGCCGAGCGCTTTGATAACGCCACACAAATCAAGCTCGCGGCTTACGCGTCCTTGTAACGTTTCTCCATTGAAAGGATTGCCCTGCCTGCCGGTCATAGCGGTTGTGCGGTTGTCGAGGATGCAAATCGTACCACTACCTTGATTGTACACTGTCGATATAAGAGAGCTTAGTCCAGAGTGTGCAAAAGTAGAGTCTCCTATCACTGCAACAACCGGTTTGTGCTGCTCGCCTTCAAGTGCGATTTCAAAGCCGTGAGCCATCGAAATACTTGCACCCATATCAACACAGGTATCCATTGCTGAAAGAGGCGGCAGAGCGCCTAAAGTATAGCAACCGATGTCGCCAGTGACAATTGCGCCTATACGTGCGAGTTCGCGAAATACCGGTCGGTGCGGGCAACCCGGGCAAAGCGCTGGAGGACGTGCAGGTAAATCTGTTGCTGGTGGACTAAACGCAGGCGTGTCAAGACCAAAAGCCTCGCGTATGAGTCCAGGTGAAAGCTCCCCATCTTGTGCAAGGGTGCAAGGAAAGTCTGTTACCTCAACACCGCAGGCACGCACCGCATAATTGAGATAGTCTGAACCTTCTTCAACGACATAGAGACTGTCAACCTGGAAAGCGAAGTCTTTAAGTGCACGTTCTGGCAAAGGCCACGTGCATCCCAACTTAAAGATAGATGCATCCGAAAGCGCTTCGCGCACGTGTTGATAAGCGGCGCCTGCGCAAATTATTCCAATTTTTTTGTCACGTAACTCTACTTTATTAAAAGGGCAATTCTCAGCCCAGTTTTTCAATTTCTCTATACGCTCTAGTTGTACTTTGCGCCTCGGCTTTGCAAAAGCAGGCATCATAACCCATTTGCTCGGGTCTTTCGTATAAGCAACAAGAGATTTTTCGTTGCGCTCTCCTGTCTCAACAGGAGTTTTAGTGTGTGAAACACGCACTGACGAACGGATAAACACTGGCACGTCAAATTGCTCGGATATATCAAATGCATATTTGCTAAACTGGAGCGCTTCGTTAGAGTCTGATGGATCAAGCATAGGGATATGCGCTGCCGCTGCATAGTAGTGCGAGTCTTGCTCGTTTTGGGACGAATACATGCCAGGG
>CAYNWQ010000209.1:0-3023 GCA_964400955.1 uncultured Gordonibacter sp.
TTTTCGCGATATGCGCATGGTAATAGATCCCGCTCGCTATGACGAGATAGGGGGAAACTCCGAGCTGTCTATATACCTTGAGGGCTTTAGGGTCGTGCCGTTTCCTTATATAGGCACACTAGCGCCTCTGCCGGTCTCTGGAGCTTACGCAGGCCCGTGTCTTTTTGAAATAACATGGGGCGACGGTTTAGATATCGTCTCTGCTAGTCCAAACTATACCCAGTCAATGCAGATACTAGAAGAGCTTTTCCCTAAAGATGAGCCAATTGTTTTAGCATGCGGTGGAGGTGGTTATGCCGCCATGATGAAAGCTCTGCTTATTTATCTAGGATGGGACTTTTCAATGCTGTATAATGCTGGCGGAATATGGGACTACGAAGGACACAAGCCTACCCAGTTGGTTTCTTATGCTGACCCTGATGTTTCCGAGTATTATCTTTGGCGTGCTGATATCGTTTATTTTGATTTCGACTTGCTACAGAAGCTGTAACTATAGATTTACACGAAAGGATTATCTATGATAGCGCCTGTTGTGGTTAAACTTGGTGAGCCTGTTACCCTGCAGGGCTATGCTGATGATTATGGCAACCACATCGTTGCTCTCGAATTTTCCCTTGATGAAGGAAAGACGTGGGATGTCTATGATACGAGCAACTCAAATCCTGATTTAAGAATTGACTGGACGTATAAATTTGTCCCTAAAGAGATTGGTAAATATCGCCTTAAGGTGAGATCTGTGACTGACGATGGGCGCAAAAGTCCTATGGCGGCTGTCGCAGAAATCTATGTTGAAGAAGCAGCGAGTGAGTGATTTTAGATATGTCCGAAACTGGCATTTTGCACCATGATGAATCAAGCGACGCCTCTGCGGTCGATGTATTCTCAAGTGACATCTCCGCAAGTGACGTGGTTTTAAGCGACGTGGTTTCAAGCGACGTGGTTTTAAGCGACGTGGTTTTAAGCGACGCTCCCCTAGACGAAGCTTTCGTGCCTCTGCTCACGAGTAAGGACTGGAACGAGGAGTGGAAAAAGCTCCAAAAAATACGCCGGCATAGCGATAAGGCTGAGTTTTGGGATAAGCGTGCCGATACTTTTGGCGCTAAAGATGCTCCGAGTCCTTATGTGCATGAGTTTTTGTCGCTCGCTAAGCTTCGACCCAAAGACAGTGTGTTTGACATGGGATGTGGGACAGGCTCTTTGGCTGTTCCTCTTGGCGCAGCAGGACATGAAGTGATAGCGGCCGATTTTTCCTCTGGTATGCTAGGGGTTTTGCAAAACGAGCTTGTCACGCGCGACATACATACGGTGCAGACAATGCAAATGAGCTGGGAAGACGACTGGGAAAAGCAAGGAATAACTGATGAGTGTGTCGACGTATGTTTTGCATCGCGCTCTATTGCAGTTGCCGACCTTAAAGAGGCGCTGCTAAAACTAACGCGCGTTGCCCGACGTCGCGTGTGTATTACTTTGACTACGGGAGCTTCTCCCCGCGTGGACGAACGAATACTAGGCGAACTTGGCGTTAAGCATACCTTAGGTCGTGACTACCTGTATGCCTTTAACATTTTGGCGCAGCTCGGGTATGAACCAGAAATGTCATATATCAAAAGCGAGCGTGCAGATACTTTCGAAAGCTTTGAGGCTGCTCAGGAAAGCCTAGCGAAGATGGTTAAAGATTCGGCGCGTTATGTCCCAGAAAAAGAGTGCGTCGCAGCACTCGATAAATTGGACGCGTGGCTCAAAGACAATCTCGTGCAAACTAACGACGATGAAAAGCTCTATCGTCTACGACATCCTCGCGTGATAACCTGGGCATTCATTTCTTGGGACAAATAACTGCCAACGGAGCAGACTCTTAATCAATAGGGTTGAATCTGAATTAACCCCGTTTTTGTTGACAGGGCACTTTCCTGATAATTGGAGTGGGACAATTTCGAAGATCTGCAGCGTATCGATCCATCGTATGTGGTGAAGAAATGCCTGAATATTTCAAAGCATCTGTTTGTATGAGCAGGTGCTTTTTTATGGTCCATTTTGAAGGATTCAACTCTATCCCATAACCTCCACTTTATATAGCTCGGTCCGTCTAATTTATTTTACGGGTGTGTGCAAAACAAGCAGGGTTAGTTCGTTTTGGGAGTGCACGTTTAGTTTTGCATAGATATTTCTTAGGTGGCTTTTTGCAGTTGCGGTACTTACGACGAGCGTTTGCGCGATGGCTTGTGCGGTCATGCCTTCTACGAGCAGCTGCAACACTTCTTCCTCGCGGCGTGTTAGTTGGTTGGTAGAAGCGACAACTCGACATTTTTCAATCATGACGACTCTGCTCGTTTCGGAGTTTGTCGCAGGTGTAGTCGTATGGGTTGTGCCGGTATGTGGGGTGGTTTCTTCGTCGTCTGCATCGCAAGCAAGTGCAGCAAATGGGTATTTTGTTGGCTCGTCTGCTATCGGCAAGTCGCTTTCGGTTTCGTCAGGAAAGCCTTCAAGTTGTGTATCTATGCCTTTGTTGCGATCGAGCACTATGCCTATCACGAGAGAAAACGAAAGCAGGCATATTGCAACGACGATGCCTATGGGATATGACCAGGTGGCAGACATGCCTGAAACAGTGATGGACAGTAATTTGCCTAGTTGATAACTTGCAAGTGCCATGCACCACGGTTCAAGTTGCGAGTTTTTGCCGGGTACGAGGAAAGGCGCCATCCATATCAAGAGGAATAAGGTTTTTTGGGAAATGTTGAGTGGTATCACATAGAGAAATGCGAGGTCATTTCCTATAAAAGAAGTCATATAGAGTGCGAGCATCAACACCGGCAGCGCAAAAAGTGTATAGAGTTCTATCTTGCGTCGCCCCCACAGGTATGCGATTAAAATCAAAAGAGCTATACCGCCAAGTGCAGTGCCAAAACCTGCAGCCATCTGCACGGTAAACGATACAAAGCCGCCATCTTGGTGTGGTACCCAGTTGTAATGTACGTTGCCAAAGATAAACGAAAAACAGGTAAACGGGATGAGAAAAAGAA
>CAYNWQ010000210.1:0-3019 GCA_964400955.1 uncultured Gordonibacter sp.
GTGCACCCGCGCGACTTGGCGATAAATTATGCAGGCAGTTTCGGAAAGGACAACGCATATGCATAGCAAAAAGAAGATTGTAGCGGTAATAGTTTCGGCTTTGTTGGTGGTGGGGCTTATCCCGATTGTCAGCTTTGCGGCAGAAATCAAGCCCGACGTGTCGTGGTATACCAAAGACACGTCAGCGTCCGAATACGTGCTGCAAAACCCTGCGCAAGTGCTCGGCTTTACGCAGCTGGTCAATGGCGAGGCCACTGATAGCGCGGGTAATGCTATCCCTGCGCAGACCTTTGCGGGTAAGACTATCAAACTTGCCGCTGGCAAAACCTTCAATTTTTCCAGCAACGAGATAGCGCCTGCAGGAGGTACGGGTTCAACTTCTTTTGATGGTACGTTTGACGGACAAGGTGCAACGCTTGACAATTTCAAGCTACGCACGAGCGCAAACGAAAACATCGGCTTTATTGGTAAGGCGGGCTCAGACTCTGTTATCAAAAATGTCAAAATAGGCAGCCGCGCTGACTTAATTATTTCGCGTGGTGTCAAGTCAAAAGCCCAGTTGAAATATATTGGCTCGCTCGTGGGTTATAGTGCAGGTTCAGTGTATAATTGCGAAACTGCAGCGACTATTACTATAGAGAGCGCGGTTGTACAGCAAAGCGCAGAAGACCCTGCGGTGGTAGAGCAGGTTGGCGTGCTTGCGGGCGTTGTGGCCTTTAATCTCGAGGATTGCACCAACACAGGTACGCTTACTATCACGGCAAGCTCTGCTCCTGCCAAAGCTTACAACGAATCAACGCTTGTCATGGCAGTTGGTGGTGTGGTCGGCTCAGTGGGTGCGCCCTCTTTAATTGGCACTCCTTCGGAAAGCTCGCAGCATGGTGTTGTGAAAAACTGTAAAAACACCGGCATGCTGCGCATAGACACGCCTTCAGAAAACGGCGTTGATCGCTTTAATAATACGGTATACGCTGAGTCGGCTCAGGTCGGTGGCGTTGCTGGGTATAGCCGTTCTTCGATGTATAACTGCTCAAATACCGGCTACATTCGTGCAGAAAACGGTAACTCGGTCGGTGGCGTCGTTGGTTCTTTGCGCGGTACCGCAGACATTGGTAGTCAGTCAAATTACACCGACGAAGGTTACGACGATGGCACTAAGACTGACCCTATCGTTGTGCAAAACTGCGACAACTCCGCCATTATTTACGCGCGCAGCGCGCCAGGCGGCATCGCAGGTCACGCGGGTACTTACACCACGATAAAGGGATGCATCAACACCAAAGATGCTATGGTTATTGGCAATCGCTGGAACAAGCCTTGCCCGGGTGGCATCGTGGGTCGCACGTATGCGACGGTGTGCTATTGCGCAAACTTCGGTACCGTAGCGTCAGCTACGTGGAAAGACGAAAGCACTCATGAACTTTCGCTTGGCGCAGGTTACTATGTATCTGGCATTGCGGGCATGACTTTGTATTACACCAAAACCGATGAGGTAACGGGAGCAGAAGTACGTACAACGCCGCTTTCTGAGGTCTATGCGTGCTATAACGCCGGTCAAATAACGGCTGTTGCAAACAATCGTCAGCGCCTTATCACGGGCAACAATGAAGGCAATACGCACGACTGCCTTGGTCTGCAAGGCACGAGTGACACAAGCAATATGGTCTACGGTGACGAGGAATCCGAAACCGAAGCGTCGGGCACTGCTTCAAACAATAAAGTGATCACATCGGAAGAGCTGCGCGCTTCTTCAAGTGTCGAGTTTCTCAATGCGCTCAATGACTCCGACGGTTGGGATGTGTATTGGACTTGCTCAGATGGTACCGATTCCTCTGCACTCAACGCAGGCTACCCGATACTTGACCGCCAAATCACTTGGGAAGCTAGCGATATCACAGGAGCGGTCGTATCTTGGGCTGCAAACGCAGAATACACTGGTAACGCTTCAACGCCAAAGGCAACTGTGAACCTGCCAACAAAAGACGGCTCTGTCACGCTCGTACAAGGCGTTGACTTTAAGGTAGTGCCCCAGACAGACGCCGTAGAGGTGACAAGTGAAGGCGAGCATCCTTACACTGCACACATTGAAGGTATCGGCAAATACACGGGCAGCGCAACGCAGACTTTTGCTTATGGTATCGACAAAGGCGACCTCACAAATTGCTCAGTGAGCATATCTTCGCATACCTACAACATGTTAGTGCAAAGCCCCACCTATGATGACATTACGGTGCTTAATTCTTTGCGAAATAAAGTGGCATCCGACGAATACACTTTTGAACTTGCGTATCCAGAAGGCGTGACGGAAGCGCGAAACGCGCGCGCTTATGATGTTATTATAAAAGCGAGCGACACGTCAACGCATTTTTACGGTCAACTCAAAGGCACGTGGCGTATCACACCTGCATCACTTATGACTGACGTGGAAATAGGAGACCTTGTTTATCAAGGCACGAGCTATACGTGGCGCTCAAGTACCGATCAGACAGAAGAAGACTATCCGGTCTTTGATTATACCGGCTATGCTATCAAACCTACGGTCGAGAAGGTCACCTTTAATGGCGCCACGCTCACCGAGGGCGTCGATTATAAGCTGGTTTACGGCAATACCATGGTTGATGACAATAGCTCCGAGGTAAGTTCTGATACCAATAACATGGGTGCTGCGGGTAAAACGACACTTGGATGTGTGACGGTTACGAAAACGGTTACGTCTAACTTTACCAATTACGATAACATGTTCATAAAGATAGCCGACCGCAGTGAAAAGCTTAACTTGGCGGACGCAGCGGTAAGCGCACCTGAAGTTATCTATGATGGCAGCGCACAAACGCCGGTCGTTTTAACCTATGGTGGCTCGGTACTCGAAGAAGGTGTTGCCTACGACATCACGTACAAAAATAACGTCGAGGCAGGTACGGCATCGTTTACGGCGACGGGCAAAGGTCGCTTTATCGGCAGTATAAGCGGTACTTTCGACATCGTGAAAAGTGCGCTTTACGAAATAAGCTACGACTAT
>CAYNWQ010000211.1:0-3015 GCA_964400955.1 uncultured Gordonibacter sp.
CCACAGTTTGGGCAAACGCGATGAGGAAGTTTTACCTCACCACACTGTGGGCAAACGCTGCGAGATGGAGCAGCGATAATGTCGTTTGCACTACGACGGGAATGTGTGCGGGCGCGGCCCGTCTTGCGCTTAGGTACTGCCATGATATATCTCCTTCTTACCTACGAGTAAATCAGTCACTCGTTACAAACCTGTTAAACACGCGAACTGGTATGGTATCAAAATTTCATAAACGACGCAAGTATAAACTTACACGTCACTACGAACTCCACAAGTAACCCACCCCGCGAACCGTCTCGAGGTGTTGCGCAAGCTCAGGCCCTAGCTTTGCACGTACGCGACGCACGTGCACATCAACCGTTCGCGAACCGCCGTAATAATCAAAACCCCACACCCGGCGCAAGAGCGCATCACGCGAATACGTTCGACCAGGATGCGTAACCAGAAAAGCCAAAAGAGCATACTCGAGATACGTGAGGTCAAGCGGCTCTCCCCCGATTTTCACTTGATACGTTGCAAGGTTGATAGTCATATTGCCAATAGAGATAAAATCAGCTGTAGAGCTTTCGTTACCCGGCCACAAAAGCTGTCGGATGCGCGCGGCACACTCCGCATTTGATGCACCATGCACTACAAAATCAGATTTTACCTGTACCGGCAAACGAAACTCTGCAAGCGCGTCTTCACTTACGATAACAAGCATAGGAGCACAACCATCACTAGAAAGCATCTGCTCTGCTTGCCCGACACCGGCAAGATTGTCGCCACGTGCTTCGTAGATGACAAGGTCATAGCTTGGATGCTGCACAAGGAGCTTTTTAAACTGCAGAGACGATCCTGCAGCAACATCCACATCAAGCCCCGATAACACTTGCTGAAATTTGTGAGCATTATCAAGACTGTCGGCGATAAAGATGACTGTTTTTCTCTGCATCACACACCCCTCCCCAAACAGCACAGCATTTTAGAGCACCCCTAAATAGTGCTCATGTTCCCATTCGGTCACGTGGCGTTGATAAGCATTCCATTCCGCGCGCTTTGCAGAAACCAAATAGCTGTGAATATGCTCGCCGAGCGTCTCACGCATCAACTCAGATGTCGCAAATAACTCAACGGCCTCGCCGAGATTTTCCGGCAGGGTCTCTATACCTTGCGCACGCAACTCTTGGCGCGGCAAGCTGAAGAGATTTTGATCTTCGGCGGCACCCGTAAGCTCGAGTTCGTCTTCTATACCTTTCATACCAGCTGCAAGCATAGCCGCAAACGCAAGATAAGGGTTTGCGGCCGGGTCGGGACTGCGCAGTTCAATACGACACGCCACCTCGCGGTCGGGACGATACTGCGGGATGCGCACAAGAGCTGATCGGTTGCGTGCTGCCCAAGAAAGATACGTCGGTGCTTCACCACCCACAACAAGTCTCTTGTAAGAATTAACATACTGGTTTGTAATCAAACAAAACTCGGGTGCATATTTCAAAATGCCTGCTATATAGTGTTTGGCTATTTTTGAAAGATGATAACCCGACGGATCAGACGCATCAAAAAAGGCGTTGTTTCCATTTAAATCAAAAAGACTTTGATGAACGTGCATCCCAGAACCAGGGGCATCAGTCAAAGGTTTCGGCATGAAGGAAGCATACACCCCATGCTTGATGGCGATTTCCTTTACCACAAGCTTATAAGTCATAACTGCATCTGCCATAGAGAGCGCATCAGTAAAGCGTAAATCTATTTCGTGTTGCGAAGGACCGCTTTCGTGATGCGAATACTCAACAGGTATGCCCATCTTTTCTAGGGTAAGCACCGTGTCTCTACGCAAATCACTCGCGTAATCAAGGCTCGTGAGGTCAAAATAACCACCACGGTCAAGCACTTGCGTGCTTGTGGGGTCTTTGAAATAAAAATACTCAAGCTCAGGGCCTACGTTAAAGATATAGCCCGCTTCACGCGCATGCTCAACCGTGCGAGCAAGCACATGACGAGGGTCACCCTCAAAAGGCTCACCATCTGGTTTACAGATATTGCAAAACATACGCGCAACAGCATTATGCTCTGGGCGCCACGGCAACACTTGAAAAGTTGAGGCGTCAGGATACGCAAGCATATCAGACTCGCAAGTCTGGCAAAAGCCATCAATACACGAACCATCAAAACCCATGCCGTCAACAAAGGCATTTTCCAGCTCACTTGGTATAACAGCGAATGATTTCATGGTACCTAATACATCAGTGAACCAAAAACGTACAAAGTGGACATCTCGACTCTTGATAGTTTTTAGCACAAAATCTTGCTCCGGCGTAGGCGACATAGCTTATCCTTTCATGGGTCAACCTGCTCGTTTGTTTGGCTAACTCGTTTATTATAAGCTATCTTGTTTCATATACGTTACACACTAATCAAAACATGAAAAGTTAAGCTATGGTTTTGCTTGGGTAATAACACACTGTCAGATAAGTAGTGTCTAGCGGTGCGGTATCATAGATGTGCTATGAAACGAAAAAAGCCACATACCCAGCCCGCGCAAGACACATCTTTTGTATCTCTTGCGCAAGACATACCCTTCGCATCTCTCGCGCAAGACGCCTCTCCCGCATCTCCCGCGCAAAACGCCTCTCCCGCACTCCCTGCGCCGCGCAATACCGTCATCGTCATGCATGCCTCAGTAGGTTCTGGTCACCGCAGTGCTGCAAATGCTATTGCACAAGCAATTGAACTTTTGCGCGACACACAAGATGATGCACTGCGTGAAGGTATAGACCTACCGGATAATCTCGAAGTCGAAGTAATAGATGTCTTACAATTTGGCCGCGTGATTTTTGATGGCGACAAAGCAGCCTCTATGTTTATAGGACCAACGCGTCCGGTCTACGACCTAACATGGCGCTACACCTTAACTGGACGCCTCCTTTGGGCGGGCGGCACTATCTGGTCGCATGTCAATTTCCCTACCTTTACCGAGCACGTACGCAAAACACGACCGCTTGCCATCATCACTACTCACATAACGGCGGCAAA
>CAYNWQ010000212.1:0-2981 GCA_964400955.1 uncultured Gordonibacter sp.
GGCCCTGTTGCTTGTGCTTGGCTGCAGCCTGTGGCCGAGTCATGCAAACAGTATACAAGCGTTTGCGGAAAGCGATGTGGGTATAGAGAGTGGCACGGATATGGCGACATCCGTGGATACGTCGTCCGTGGATACGTCGACACCCGCGGATGTATCGGTGCCCACGGGTTCGGTGGCACTTGCAGATACGTCGACACTCGCGGATGTGAAGACGGATGAGCCATCGCCCACCACCGCGAACGCCGATACCGATGCAGACACAGGGACGCCTGCGGCTGCAGACGGGTCCGCCGATAACATTTCCCTTCTTTCTGAGACCTACACTACTGGAAAAACTGATAGTGATACCGAATATCGTTTCTATGTCGACAAGGGGGACGGCAAAGGATCGCGGTGGAATATCTTTAAAGACAGCTTCTTGAAGGTTATTAGCTCTACCGGCAAGACCCAAACTGCGTGGTGTGTCGACATCACCAAGCTCTATCCGAGCGGCAAATCAACTGAGCCAACAGACGCGCTCAACGTGATGCCTCAGGCAAACTTGGACAAAATCGCGCTAGCGCATGACTACATTTTCGAGCGGAAAGGTTTTGACTACATTCATCTGGGAAATGCGTCATGGGAGCAGCGTTATGCACTTTTACAGACCTACATTTGGTGGATTATGCAGCTTACTCCAGGCACAGGTATGTCAAACTATGCGATTTATTCCGCTGAAGTCTTAAACGGCGAAGGTGGCTGGGGCGCGTCTTGGAGTGGTGCTTGGCAAGAGCTTTCCAGCTATGTTAGCGCTAACGTTCAAGACTATGATGGTTACGCTACGGCATTTGTTTCAAATGAGGCGCAGTCTGTCATAGTGGCGCTATCTGCAAAGAAAAAGACCGGCTCTGTTGCCATACAAAAACTATCATCAAACGAGTCTGTAAGTGACGGCAACGGGTGTTATTGGCTCAGTGGAGCTCGGTATTCGATTTATGAGGACGAGGCATGCAAGGCTTACTATAAGTGTATAGAAACCAATTATTCGGGTTATGTGCGTCTTGATAATGTGCCTGTTGGCAACTACTGGGTAAAAGAGGCCAGGCCACCTACAGGATACAGCTTAGATGAGACAGTGTATCCGATAACGGTTAAAGAAGATGAAGTGGCTCTCGTCAATGTTGGGGCTGTTTCTGATGTGCCGCAAACCAACGAGATTGAAATTTTGATCAGGAAATATGACTCTGAAAAGACCTGTAGCCCCGAGTCTAATACCGCACAGGGAGGCGCCACTTTAGAGGGTGCGCAGTTCAAAGTTTCGCACTATGGTGCTTTTCTTGATGATGGCAGCAATGTGCCAAAAGCTCTTTCGACGATAGACGAGGTGGAGCCTTTGCGGACGTGGGTTTTTGAAACTGATGAAGAAGGGCGTGCAAAATTTTCCGAAGATTATAAAGTCTCAGGAGACAGTCTGTATGTAAACGATAACGGCAATACGGCGCTGCCTTTGGGTACCTACGTTATCGAGGAGATAAAAGCTCCTGTGGGGTATTTACTCAACAGTGAAAAAATAGAGTGCGCTATATACAATTTTGGTACCTCGGCGCTCGTTGATTTTTATCAGACACCGGAGGTAGCTAACGACATTATCCGAGGCGATATCGAGCTGGTAAAAGCCGATGGTGAAACGATGGCGCGCATGGCGGGCGTTCCTTTCGAGATTATTTCAAATACGACGGGCGAGCGACATGTCATAGTGACTGACGAAAATGGGTGTGCGAGCACGGCATCTGAGCATGCGCTGCATAGCTACCAGACGAATGCAAATGACGGAGTTGTGGAAGGTGATTTCGGAGAGGATGCTGAGGATAATGCGGAAGTTGAGTTTAACGCGGAGGCTAAATATAACGCTGATGCTGGCATATGGTTTGGTTCTCTAGATGTAATCGACGATGAACGAGGGGCGCTCATATATGACACTTACACGATAAACGAGCTCCCTTGTGCCGCAAATGCTGGGTATGCTTTGGTGACTGGCATCACGGTGACGGTGTCTAAAGATACGCAATGCATTCATCTCGGCACGCTAAACAACTACCCGATAGAGCCGATACGCATTTCTACGACGGCAACTGATGTGAGCGATGGAGACCACGAGGCGCTCGCGAATTCTGAGTTGCGCATTGTTGACAATGTCTTTTTCGACAACCTCGAAGTGGGCGAGACGTATCGCATACAAGGTGTTGTTATGGACAAAAGCACTGGCGAAGAGCTCATCGTGGACGGTCAAGTCGTGACAGGTGAGACAAAGTTTGTGGCACAAACTGCGACAGGCATCGTAAGGGTAGATTTTGAGTTTGACGGGACAGGGCTAGGGGGTAGCGATACAGTGGTATTCGAAACCCTTTACAAACAAGATGAGGGAGAAAACGAGTTACTCGTAGCACAGCATGCTGACTGGGAAAGCACCAACCAGTCCATCACCATCTCAGAGCCTGATGAGCCTAAGACGCCTGATGAGCCTGAAACTCCCGAAACTCCTGAGATAACCGAAGTATCCCTACCTGGTGAAACCTACGACAAAACAGGTTTTTCGCTAGAGGGCGTTATGCTCGGACTCGCAGCATTAGGCGCTATATCTTGTGTGCTTGGAATATATGGTGTGCGCAGGTTTACCCGCTACCGCAAATAGCGTGGACTTAAACGATGAGTTGAGATGGCGAGTTGTAAAAACAGCTCCAAACGACAAGTCGCAAAAAGTAGTTCTAGATGAAAACGGGTGCTGACAAACAGGAGAAGGGTGCGGGCGTGTATTTGCGCCCGCACCGCCGGAGAGTTAAGGGAGCGCCGTTGAACAGCGTGCAGGTGCCGTGCGGTAGCGCGCGGGCGCTAAAGGACAGCGTGCGGACACCAAAGGACAGCGCGCAGGTGCTAAAGGACAGCGCGCGGGTGCTGGAGGACAGCGCGCGGGCATTGGAGGGTGGTGTGCGGACACCAAAGGA
>CAYNWQ010000213.1:0-2973 GCA_964400955.1 uncultured Gordonibacter sp.
TCGGCCGAAAGCCACACGACGCAACCGCCCCAAACTCGAGAGTGTTTTCGCACCCACCATGCTAAAACTTCCAATGCATTACTTTTTCAGGACTTGGCTGGAGGTTTTTATTGTAGTAAGGGTCTCCTGCGCCTATAAGCTTGCTCCAGCGATACTCAAACAAGCAAAGCTCCTGATAGTGGGCGCCTCTATCAGACGCACCTCGCGAAATCGATTCGTAATGATACAGCTCTACGTCAGGCAAATACACATTTAGCTTACCCGCCTCAAGCAGCTTAAGGCAAAAATCTATATCGTTGTATTCCACCGAAAGCGCTGTGTCAAGTCCACCAACCGCATCAAAGTCCGCTGCGCTCACCATAAAGCAGGCGCCTGCAACAGCGCTCACGTTTCGCTGTGTGTTCATAAGGTTAAGATAGCTCGTACCCTCGCGAGGCACATGACGAAAAGCGAGAGCGACACCTTCTATCACAACACACCCCGCGTGCTGTATAGTATCGTCAGGGTAAAAAAGTTTGCATCCCACCACGCCAACTTCATCTCGCGCGCAGTTACCCAGCATGCGCTCAATCCAGTCAGGCGTTATCACTTCGGTGTCATTGTTGAGCGGCAAAAGGTATGCGCCATGTGCAGCCTTACGCCCAAAATTGATGATAGCCGAAAAATTAAACCCTTTTTCGGGCCAAGTAACTACACGTATGCGAGAGTCGGCCTCAAGTGTCTGGTAGTATTCAAACGTAGACACATCAGTACTGTTGTTTTCGACAATGATAATCTCAAAATTTTTGTAGGTGCTCTTTTGCAAAATGGACGTGATGCAGGGTTTGAGCAAATCAACGTGGTCTTTGTTGGGAATGATAATGGAAACAAGAGGCTCCTCTTCGGGTACGTCATAGTGCACCTTATAACTCGCCGACCCGTCCACTGCCGCCTCTACACGTGCGCGCACGCCTATGCGGTTCAAGTGACTTTGTACAGCAAGCACACCTGCCGCAACCGCATAAGGTTTTGCCGCAACACCCGCCGAGGTGGAGTTTTCACTCATGCGCCAGTGATACAAGATGTGCGAGACGTGAGTCACGCGCCGCGCACGCTCCACTGCCTTGAGCGTAAGATTGTGGTCTTGTGCGCCATCAAAGGCGGGCGTATTTGGTTCGAGCTGATCAAGTAAGGTTTTTCGCACGCAAAGCATATGGCAAATGTAATTATTTGAGCGCAGTAAATCGAGGTTAAAATCAGACTTGAACGTAGGTATGCAGTAATTACCGGCCTCGTCAATTTTATCTTCGTCGCAATAGATAAGGTCGGTATCAGGCTGCGCGTTGACTGCTCGGGCATACTCAAAAAGCGTGTCGGGCTCTATCGTATCGTCATGGTCAAGAAAGCAAACAAAATCGCCCTTTGCCTCATCGATACCCGCGTTAGTGTTTAAGGATATCCCCCGGTTACACTCAAGCGTAATTACGCGAAAACGCTTGTCTTTTTTGCAAACAGCTGCCACCCGTTCAGCAAGCGCAGTATCCTCGGGCGTTGCATTAACGAGGATGCATTCCCAATTGCTATACGTCTGCGCTGCAACTGACGCTACCATCTCGTCAAAAAATGGCAAGGGCGTCTTATAGAGCGCTACGATAATACTAAACAAAGGCTCATCCGGAAACGTAATGCCGCGCTCACGCTCGGCTTCAAAAGCGCTCAGCTTATGTTCATTAAACCACTGCGTGTAGTACGGATCTGAACCCGCCGTACGATAGAGCCATGCATCCATTTCCCGCACAAGGGATTCCCACTCTTGTCGAGTCAGGTGCTTGCATAAGACCTGGTCGGGGATTTTTTTGTTATAGGCTACAAAATATATATCCTCAAGATTCCAGGGTATCGTGATAGATGCGTTCACTAAAGTCGCATTATCACTTGAGTATTCCGCCAGCGGAAAAGCGCTTTCACCCATAAAGATGTAGTCACTAGCAACCGTCTCCAGGCGCCCATCTGCATTGTCGCCTGCTTTGTCGCCCACGTTGCTAGCCGCATTGCTGGCCAGCACTTTGATACGCAGGTCTTTTGCAGTGGTATGCTGCAGACACACTGCGATATGACCTTGGATATGGGTAGGTCGCGGCGTAAGGTCGAGCACTCTGATTTCGCCAAGGGAGCTTTGTGCGGGCGCCTCAATACCAACTACCTCACTACCAGCCCCACCGGCACCCGTTGCCACACCAGTGCCCGTTGCCACTCCGGCGCCCGCTGCTACACCAGCCGCCACTCCGGCGCCCGTCGTTACGTCAACACCCGTCGCAGCATCCACCGCAGCACTATCTTTGTCCTGGTGTCGAAAAAGCGACTTGCCTGCACCAATACACGTGCTAAACTTACGTTGCAGCTTTGTACTCAACTTGGGTGAATCTGCTGTTTTAATGTCCATGAAACGCCTCATTAATCACAATTGCCCAGTTATTGTACCATAGAGCCAAAGATGACAAGAAAGGGAGAGTCAAAAGAGTCCATGGCGCCGCAATATTCGATAGTTATCCCATTTTACGATGGCTTTCCTTATGTGCAGCACTGCGTCACAAGTGTTCTCTCACAAAACTTCGAGTCTTTCGAAATCCTCATTGTCGATGATTGCGATAGCAAACATTCGGGCGACAAACTCGACGACATCTATAGCGGCGAACCCCGCATAAAAATCATTCATCACGCACAAAATCTCGGCACCTTACAGACGCGCCGCAATGGCGTTTTGGCTTCGGGTGGCAAGCGCGTGATGTTTATCGACCAAGACGACACCCTTGCACCCGGCGCACTTGCGGCACTCGAAGCGGAACTTAAGCACGACCCGTGCGATATTTTGCATTTTGCTTCGCACGTAGCAGCCGAAAACCCAGCTGCTAAGCAGGCGTGCGAGGGTATGCAAGGCTTTCTTACTCCGCCCGCAAGAGCCCTTTTCGGCGCGGATATCTTAAACTACCAGTT
>CAYNWQ010000214.1:0-2935 GCA_964400955.1 uncultured Gordonibacter sp.
AGATCGTCTCTATTCGGAGGCTCCAAATTCGCCTCGTCGCCGTGCGGTACAAACGGTACTTGAAAACATACTTGACGTAATGGTTCGTGTTTTATCGCCTATTTTGAGCTTTACGAGTGAAGAAGTATGGGAATGTTATCCGGACGGCTTATCAAAAGGCGCAGATCGCCCGATAAGCGTTCAGCTTGCCGGCTGGCCAAGTGTTACTGACTTTACACCTCCGCTTCCTGCCGATAAGGGCAAAGACGCTCTTGAAAGTTTTTCTGTTGCACTTGAAGTGCGTGATGTAGTTACTAAAGCACTAGAAGAAGCACGTGTTGAGAAATTCATCAACAAAAGCCAAGAAGCTGCCGTGGTTGTAACGGTGCCTGAAGAAAAGGCGCAAGCATTGAAAAGCTTTGGCGAGAGCACTCTTGAAGAGCTCTTTATCACGTCCGGCGTCAAGATTTGCGTTGGAGACGATATGACGTGTGAGGTGAAACACGCTCAAGGACAGAAATGTCCACGCTGCTGGAACTATCGTGAGCTTGGAGTAAATGATGCGCATGCAGAAGTTTGCGAGCGCTGTGCAAACGTGCTAGACGAATTGGGTTTTGTTGAAGAGTAACAAGGTAACAGACAAATGCGTAGGCCAGACGCACTCGCGACGTAATGCCTTACTTTTTTTCGTCGTGTTTGTAGTCTGGTTTACGCTTGATTACGTCTCTAAAAAAGTCCTCAATGATTATACGGTAGGACAAATAATCTCAGATCCTATACTAGGTATCTTTCGCTTACGTCTCGTGCATAATACCGGTATGGCGTGGGGGATGTTTGCTGACTCAACGATTTTACTTGGTGTCGTGTCGGTCGTAGTGTGCTTACTTTTTACTTTGTATCTTTTCATGAACAGCTCACACGCCTCGGTGATTGAGACGCTCGGTATTGCACTTGTGGTGGCAGGTGGTATTGGCAATGCGCTTGATAGATTTGTATCAGGTTACGTCGTTGATTTTATAGACTTGACTTTTATGGATTTTCCGGTATTTAACATTGCTGACATTGGTGTTACCTGCGGATTTATCTTATTCGTCATAGCTTTGATATGCTCGATGCGAAAAGAGGATGCCTAGCAATGTCGCGTAGCATTTGTTATGTCGCTACAACAGACGATTGCGGAGTGCGCCTTGACACTTTGCTTGCGCGCATTGGTGCTTATGAGTCACGCAGTGCTGCAGCTCATGCCATAGAAGCAGGTCTTGTACAAGTAAAAGGCAACACTGTGCCAAAGAAATATAGTGTCTGCACACAAGACGCTATTGTCTATACTGAACTTGAGCCAAAAAAAGCTTTTGCTTTAATGCCCGAAGACATTGATCTTGATATACGCTTTGAAGATGAGTATTTGCTTATCTTGTCAAAACAAGCGGGTTTGGTTTGCCATCCCACACCCGATCACGCATCGGGCACTTTGGTAAATGCGCTTTTGTATCATTGCGGCGCAAACCATCTTTGTAATGTACAAGGACAAGACGATAGACCAGGCATAGTCCACCGACTCGACTGTGATACAAGTGGACTTATGCTTGCGGCAAAAAACGATGAAGTGGGCTATGCTTTGATGGATGCAATAGCTGCGCGCAGCGTTGATAGGCACTATATCGCGCTCGTTCACGGCATTATTGCGCCTGATACTGGCATGATTGATGCTCCCATTGCTCGCGCAGCTGATATGCGTACACGCATGACAGTACGCGATTGTCCAAGTGCTCGAGATGCAATTACGACGTTTCGCGTACTTGAACGCTTTGGTCATGCCGCACATGATGACGGTTACACACTCATCGAATGCAAGCTTTTTACAGGTCGTACTCATCAAATACGTGTGCACATGCAATACACTCGCCATCCTGTTGTAGGCGATCAAATGTATACCACCCATGCGCCTCATTCGCTACTTGCAAGTCTAGGACTGTCAAGGCAATTTTTACACTCTTGGCAACTTTCATTTGATCACCCTATAACAAATGAACGTTTGTCCTTTAACGATGGACTTCCGCCCGATTTAAGCAAGGTTCTCGACTCTCTCTCAGAGCGCAGTAAAGGGCGCACAGAGGCAGGCAGAGAAGTGTATTCTCTCTTAGAGAAAGCCAACAAGGACATGGCCGAGAAAGGAGGCGAGCAAGATGGTAATCAAAATGCAAGGCAGGAAAGCAACTCAAGAATTAAGTAAGCTGCGAAATGATGATCTTTGTGGCGTTATACTCGTTAATACTGGCACACCCGCTTCTCCAGATCCGCGCGCTGTGCGTAAATATCTCGCTCAATTTCTCATGGACGGACGAATAGTGCCGATGAATCGTATCCTTTGGTGGTTTATATTACACTTGTTTATACTTCCAAAACGAGCTCGTGCATCAGCTGAAAAATATAAAGCTATTTGGACAAAAGATGGTTCCTTTTTTATCAACACACACGAAAAGCTTACTCGTGGGCTCAATGAGGCATACGCTCAAAAAAACGAAGCTGTAGTAGTGCGCTATGCTATGAATTATGGTGCGCCTTCTATCGCTTCAGTGATAAGCGAGCTTGCAAATGCAGGTTGCACAAGACTTGTCATCTTGCCACTTTATCCTCAAAGCGCTTATTCAACTGCTGCATCGGTGTCTGATAGCGTTGAGCGTGCCATCAAAAAAACTCACTGGGTCAAACCATATGTAGTTTGCGATGACTACCATGACGACGTTTTCTATATAAAAGCAATTGCTGCTTCGATTACGCACGCAGGGTTTGATGTCTCATCAAACGATCGTATCTTGTTCTCGTATCATTCCATACCGCTTACCGACATAGAGGCGGGGGATACCTACGAACTGCAGACGGATGCCACGAGTCTGCAAGTGGCTTCTGAGCTTGGCATTGACAGAAAACGTTGGACGATAGGGTATCAGTGTCG
>CAYNWQ010000215.1:0-2912 GCA_964400955.1 uncultured Gordonibacter sp.
AAGCTACAGGACGTAAAGCAAGGTCTCTTCTGCCTTTTGAGTATCATTTCTTCCTCGAAGATTTAAAAACTTCAGGCATTGCTCCAAAACGCCTTAATGAAATCATGAAATTTTTCATGAAAGGATACACGGAGCTGTCTGACTTTGAGGATGACTGGTTGATAACAAAAGAAGAGCTCGCGCTGCATGACCTGATGCAGTCATGTTTGAAATTTATCCAGGCGATGTTACCTGAAGAAGTGGCGGGTATGTGCGTGCGCTATCTGCAAAGTAGCGCGGACGTAGCTGATGCTTGTCAGACAGAGTATGTCTTTGCGGACGATTTTTTGATGTATAGTCGTGCGACGCAAGTGGCGCTGAGCATGCTCGCGCGCACATCTTTGCAGGTGTCTGCAGACGAGCAGGCAAATTGCGAGGTATTTGAATCGTACCCTTATGGGATGGGCATACAAGAACTTTTGGCGGCGAACCCCCATGCAAACGCCCTTGCCCTAAATACTAGCTCCTGCTGCGATGCGGCTTTATTCGCCGTAAGTGCGCTTCGTAAAGAGGCAGGAGCTGATGAGGCTGTGGCGAGCGCATCTGGGGTTGGAGATAGTGAGATAGTTTGCGAGATTGCCCCTTCTCCTCAAAAGGAGATGGAGGCAATAAGCAAGCGTGTGCGGACGGCTCTTGATGGCGGCGCAGATGAAAGCGACATTGTGATTGCTGTGCCTCATAAGACTTGGCAAGTTAACATTGCGCGTGAACTGCGTACGCGTGGTATAGAGGTGTCTACCTTGCCGCCGTCTCGTTTGTTTGCTGGTGACATACGCGATTTTTCACGTTCAGTAAGTGCACGTTTGTTTAGTGCTTTGATGCTTATCGCCGACCCAAGCAACGGCGTTGCGTGGCGTGCATGGTGCGGCTTTGGCGATTATCTTACCAACAGCAACGGTATGAGCGCTTTGCGCCGTTTTGCGGCTGAGCATGCTTGTGCGCTCGACGGGGCACTTGCGCGTATGCAAGAGATACTGGCAAGTGGGCTTGATATAGGCGAGCGGCTAAGCTGCGAGCGTATAGAGGCTGCTTACCAACAAGCTTGTGCGATTATTGAGCACTGTGCGGACTTAAGTGGTAAGGAGCTTTTGCGTGCGTTGACCGATGCTGTGTGCGGTAAAGGTTGCGAAATACCTCGTGAGCTGCTCGTGGCTTGTGCTCCTTTAGAGAAAGGTGAGCGCAAATCTGAGCTTAGAAACGACTTGGCTGAGGGCAAGAGCGGTTCAGCTGGTGCTTGCGCAAGCAACCTAGCTGGTGCTTGCGAAAGTGATTTAGCTGACGCGAAAACGCTCGTTGCGCGAGCACGCGCGCGTATTAATTTCCCGTATGCGGAAGGTGGACGCGCAAAAGAAAGCAGGCGCGCAATAGAAGGCGAATCCGAGAAAAAGAGTGCTGTGCGCATCGTGCCTTACATAAACGTCGTTGGTTTGTCGCCACGCGTACTTATCATTAGTGGCTTCATGAACGGATTTTTCCCTAAACACGATTACTTTGACTACACCAAACTCAGTGTCGATAAACGCGAAAAGCGTCGCATAGAAGATCTTAATCTTGCGGCAGTACTTTTTGGCAAGCCAACTGAAAGCCTCGTGGTGACATCAACTGAAACGGTCGACCTTGAGCCGGCTGAGCGCATGCATCTTGTTATTGACCATATAGGTCTTGAAGAGGGCAAGCGTATGGCCTACACCCAGCAAAGTGAGCTGTTAGAGATAGCACAAAGGCGCTGATAGTATGAGCGAGGTTTTAGATACGACCGTCGAAAAAAATGCCGATTACCTGCGTACGCATATCGCGTGGCGCACGCCGCACGATGAATTTGCGGGTATCGCGCGTATCGTTGCTCGCCTACGCAAACAAGATAACGAGATGCCTCCAGGCGATGTGTTTTTAGCGGTACCAAATAAGGTTTGGCTGAAACAAATGCGTGCCATTCTTGAACCGTATCGCATAAGCGCCGTGAGCGCAAAAAACATCATAGCGGGTGTGCGCGAAACTGACCTCGCTATTGACTTTGCGGGAGGCGTGACGATTGGCTCTTATGGACAAATCGCTGCATGCAAGCCGCGTCATCTTTTTGCACTTGGTCTTGTTGAAGGATTTTTCCCTGTTACTGGTGCGACGGATGAGGCTGCTGTTCAGGCACAAAGACGTGCGCTACTATCTGCAGTATCGAGCACGCCTGAGACAATAGTGCTTTCGTCATTTAAACGCATCACGCCTGATGAAGCGACTAAATTGCATTTGCCTTTTACTCGTCTGCGCCGTGAGCACGGCGAACAGCTTGCGGTTTTAGCGCCATCGCGGTTTATAGGTGAGATGGGTTCTTTTGCGCCAAGCTCTGTATCGGGTGAACAGTTTTTAGCAAACTATTTTTCGTAAAGCCGTGTCCGTGCGATGATAAGCCCGCGTGAGCTATACTGGCGAACCGAGGGTTGAGGATTGAGGCTTTACGTAAAGATGTTGGAGGGGTGTTATGCCAAGCATTACTAACATAGTTGAACTCTTTCAGAGGCTAGAAAGTCGCGACCTCATCGTGCATCAACAGCGTTGCGTGCGTGTACGCAATAGAAATGCCACTTGTTCGCGTTGCGCTGATGCATGTACGTCTCACTGTATTTCTGTGGAAGGAAATGAGATCTCGGTTAATGCAAGTAACTGCATCGGCTGCGGTACCTGTGCGACAGCTTGCCCAACCTGCGCCATTGAGGCGCGCAACCCAACAGATACAAGTTTGCTTGACACGTCGTGTGCTGTTTTGGCCGCTGCGGAAGGCGAGGTAGTTATTGCTGCGCAGCAAATAGTTGATGAGGCGCATGGACTCATTGACCTTTCGCGTATCGTGGTCGTGTCTAACCTCGGTCGCGTTGAGG
>CAYNWQ010000216.1:0-2888 GCA_964400955.1 uncultured Gordonibacter sp.
TAGGCGCTACAAACCTCAAGGGTGAAAAGAACTTCACCGGGCGCACGTGGCAGGCAACCGATACCTTTACTTTTGAAATCAGCGCCGCAGAAGGTACGCCTCTGCCCGCGAAAACGACGGTAACGGTTGACAAAGACAGCCAAGAGTCTGGCAAGGCCGCGTTTAACTTTGGCGACATCACTTACACCAAACCGGGTACGTACTCATACACTATCTCTGAGGTGATGCCTGAGTCGCAAGACGCTATCGCAGGTGTGAGCTATTCGCGCGCGGTGTATAACGTCGAAGTGACTGCGACAGACAATAACGACGGTACACTCAATGTGACTTCGGTCATGACGGCTGCCAAAGACGATGCAGGTGAGACCGTTGAGGGAGCAAGCGCGACAGAAAAGGCTTCGTTTACCAACAAGTTCTCTGCAGATACTCAGGTGCTCTCGCTGACAGGCAAAAAGGAATACACCGATGAGTCGGGTGCAAAGCCGCTTGCGGCTGGCATGTTTAGCTTCCGTTTGACCGCACAAGACGGCGCCCCGATGCCAACTGGTATTACGAGTGACACCATCACGGCTTCGAACTATGACGCCGATGGCAATGCGGCGTTTGCTGGTATCGACTTTACTGCAGACATGGTCGGCAATACCTACACCTACACTATTACCGAGATTATCCCCGAGGGTGCAACCGAAGATAACGACTACACCTACGAGGGCATGACGTACGACCCTGCAGTTTGGACTGCAAAAGTAAGCGTTGGTCACGAAACGAAAGACGACAAAGAAGTCGTTACGCTAAGTGTTGAGTGGAGCAAAGACGGAGTTGTGGTAGAAGGCGCTAGTGGCTTTACCTTTACCAACACCTACGAGCCAAGTGAGATTACGCTCTACGGCAACGGCTTTGTCCATGGCACAAAGACACTCACCGGACGCGATATGAATACCGATGAAACCTTTGGCTTTACGCTTGAGGCTGCAGATGATGCGACCACCACAGCTATAAAGGAAGGCATCATCAAAGGCTTTGATGAGACTTCAAGTGTCAAGGACGCTACAGAAGGAGTAGCCACAGACTTTAACTTTGGGGACGCCACCTTTACTCGTCCCGGTACTTACACCTTTAACGTAACCGAGACCACATGGAATGGCGAGACGCTACCTGCTGATGGCACGCAAGGTATCACCTTTGATAAGTCTACATGGACAGTCACCATTGTCATCGAAGACAATGCAGGCGCTCTCGTGAAAAAGTCAGTCACCTACACTAAAGGCACAGGAGCCGATGCTCAAACAGGTACTGCTGCTGCATTTAGCAACGTCTATGCTCCAGATGATGTAACCATCAATACTGATGACCCTGAGGCAAACGTACAACTCAAAAAAGAGATAGACGGACGCGAATGGCTTGATACTGATAGCTTTACCTTTACTATTGAAGCAGTAACCGAAGGCGCACCTATGCCAGTAGATGCACAAGGGGTAGCTAAGACACAAACTATCGTTACAAAAGCAAACAAAGATGGTTTTGGTTTTGGAAAGATAACTTACACTTATGATGATGTAAAAGAAGCGGCTAACCACACTAAGACCTTTACCTACAAGGTCACAGAGACGGTGCCTACAACAGGTGCTCTTGCTGGTATGACTTATGATACGAAAACCGCATACATCGACGTTGTGGTTCAAGACAACTATGACGGCACCATGAGTGCAACCGGTAGTGTACGTGGTGGTAACACCTTTACTAACACGTATTCTTCTGGTCTTGACTATGTCGCTTCTGGTAGCTTGCGTATCGCAAAGACTTTGACCGGACATGATATGGCAGCTGACCAGTTTAGCTTTACGGTCGTACCGGCAGATACCGCAAGTGCCACCAAATTTGGCATTGATGCTACAGGCGCGACCTTCTCGGCAGGAGCAGCTGCAGATGGCGTAACTTCTTATGTAGACATCCTCGCTGGAAAGACCGTTAAGTTTACTCAAGACGACGTAGATGCTACCTACACCTACACTATCACCGAACTTGACGACAGCGCCAAAGGATACACTTACGACGACACCGAATATACAGTAACTATCACCACCGTTGATGACCCTGACACGGCAACCTTGACTGTGACAACAACGGTGAGCGCACCGGGTGCTGCAGATGTTACCTACACTTATGTCTCTGGCGTAGATACCCCAGACGCTAACAAAGCACTCGTGTCTTTCGAAAACTCTTACTTTGGCACAACTAATATAGAGGGCGGTACAGGCGCAAGCGTTGAGGCTACTAAAGAGCTCACCGGTCGCGATCTTGCCGAAGGCGAGTTTAGCTTTGCTATCAAGTATGCAACAGACGCGGCAGATGCAGAGCCTATAACCACCACAACCAACAATGCTGATGGCTCAATCAAATTTGAGACCATGCACTATGACACCACCACGCTTGCTGATATGGTAAAAGAGGGCAAAGCTACTAAGGGCACAACGACTGATGGCAGCTCTAAGTGGACACTCGCATACACCGCTTACGAGATAACAGATGGACTTGCAGAGAAAAGCATTACGGCAAATACCTCTTCTGTTAACTTCACGGTTACGGTAGTGGACAACAACGATGGCACCCTTACTGCAACGGTTACGACAGATACCGATGCCATCACCTTTATCAATACCTATAACGCCGAAGATGCTTCCATCACCCTTTCGGGTACCAAGCAACTCAGCGCTGAGGGCTTTGAGCCAGCAGACATCGAAGGCAAGTTTAGCTTTACTATCTCTTCTGATGACGAAAACGCTCCTTTGCCTGCAACAAAGACCGTTACTAACTCAGCAAGTGGAAGCGTTACGTTTGGTGCTATCACCTACACCCTTGACGACTTAAATAAAGCGCTAGGCTCATCT
>CAYNWQ010000217.1:0-2871 GCA_964400955.1 uncultured Gordonibacter sp.
AGAGCGTAAATGTGACGGCATGCATTAATGAAGGTACTATCACGGCAAAAAATGCAACAAACTCAGCATCTCTTTTCGATTACTACGGCGTTGGAGGTATTGTAGGTTCGGCTTCATCGTCTGCAAGTGTGAGTTTGTGCATCAATAAAGGTAGCGTGGGCGGCACAAATACCGGTGGTATCGCGGGCAAAATCCAGGGATCCGCTGTTTCTGATAGTTACAATACTGGCACGGTGACTGGTACAAACGGTAACCTGTCAACTACGGCAGCTATTTGTGTGGGCGGCGTGGTTGGCTTTTCTGACCTCGCTTCATCGAGCTATTACGGTACGCCGACAGGCACAATTACTAACTGCTACAATCGTGGAAAACTGGTGCCTTCGCTTGCAGGCAAGCTTTATGTAGGCGGTGTGCTTGGCGCGAGTGAGAGCTCTCAAGCTTTCCCGACCGAGGAAAAAAATGGCACAATCACTAACAACTATGCCCTGAGTGACACCGGTGCAACTGCTGCTTTTGGTGGTTGGGCTTCTACGACTACTGCAGGGTCTAACACAGCTTTTGACCTTGCAGGTGCGGGCGAAACTTTGTCGAGTGATGAGCTCAAAGTTGCTGCTCCAAAGCTTGGCATCGAGTTTGCAACCGATATTGCCGACAAATACAACGAAGGTTATCCTTACCTACTTTGGCAAAACCCCGATGCGAAATTCCAAGCACTCATCAGCGTGAGCTATGATGACGATGGAAACGCAAATGGCACGCTGCCGACCGTAAAACTTTTCAGCAAGGCAAGTGGTACAGAGATTACCGCAAGCTCGCAATCTGGTCTTAACTGGATTTATGAGCTTGACGCGGGTGAGTATTACTACACGGTTGAGCAGGAGGGCTACACTTCCATCGCTCAAACTGCTTTCATCATATCGTCTCGCTCGGTCAAACTTTCGCCTGAGCTCAAAGTTATCAAATACAACATGAGCGTAAGCGTGAGTCCGGCAGATGCAAAGCTCATCGTCTCAGACGAGTCGGGAGAGGCGCTTGAGCCGGTATCGAGCGATGCCGAAAAAGGCACCTATACGTTTTCAGTGACGCGCGGCAGCTATACCTATGCAGCAAGCAAATTTGCTTACGTGCCCGAAACTGGCACCATTGAGATGGGTTTCGCTGACGCACAAAAAGACATCACACTTAAGCTCGCAGACATTGGCACAGCGACTTTTGAAGTTACCCCTGCAGCAGGTGCTTTCAAGGCTAATGGTGCAACGTTTTTGCTATATCGCGATAACGTCGAAGTATATCGTTTCTCACAAGCTCCCGATGGTGATGGACATGTGCGATTGAGCGAGCAAGTGTCAGTGGGCGAGTACTCCTACGTTATTGCAGCGAGTGGATTTGCGAGTGCAAAAGGCACGCTCGTTGTGGAAAAAGACACGCCTGCTGGCGTGAACGTTACCCTTAACGAAAAGGGTGGCTGGGACGGCTCGGCTGATTTTTCGTGGGGTCTAGGTGATAACTACAAAGTAAACGATACCTTTACTATCTCTTCTGAAGAGGAACTCGCCGGACTTGCATACTTGGTTAACTCACGCGGCGTGACTTTCGAAGGAAAGACCGTAAACCTCGTATGTGACCTTGACCTCGGCAATCGCAATTGGTCAGCTATTGGTACTTCTTCGCGCTCATTTAAAGGCACTTTCAATGGCGGTGGCTTTTCCATTGACGGTCTGAGCGTTGATGTGGGCGGATCGTATTCGGGTTCGTTTTACTTTGGATTGTTTGGATACGTTGATGGTGGCGCGATAAACGACGTTGTGGTGCGCGGAAACGTGCGCCTTGGCTCGCTTTCGGTATCGCCGACTACGCCATGCATTATAGGTGGTGTTGTGGCGCGCGCGAGTGAATCGACTATTACGCGTTGCGGTAACGAAGTCAATATCGAGGTAGGTAACACAAACGATGCAGTAGCCGCAAATGTGGGCGGCATCTGTGGTTGGACCTATGCAAGCAGCATTTCTGAATGCTATAACACCGCAACTATTACGGTAACTTCTCACACGTCAGGGCGCACCGGTGTATATGCGGCGGGCGGCCTTGTTGGATACTTTAATTCCGGCTACGAAGAAGTATCTATCGAGGATAGTTACAACCTTGGCGTTGTGGATGTTAATGTGGACGCCTATGCGAGCGCAGGTGGACTAGTTGGTCGCTGGGGCATGGGCAGCAACAATGTGCCCGTCATCGTTTTGAAAAACTCCTTTAACGCAGGCAGCGTGAGCGGAGTAGTTAATCCGCATGTAGAAAAATCTTCAGCGAAATGCGGCGGACTTGTGGGTGACCTTGCTGCTACAAATAACACTTCGGTTGTGGCAAACTGCTACTACCAAACAGATTGTGCGAGCGCTGCCTTTGGCGTTGACGAATCAGAGTTTGTGGGCAGTATTTCTGCAAAAGCGCTTTCGCAGTCTGAAATGATAGATGCGTCCTTTGTGCAGACGCTCAATGCAAGTGGTACGACTTACCGCGCTACAACAAACCCCTACTACCCAATGCTTAACTGGCAGATATCTGCTATCGGCATCGAGCTTCTCGACATGCCGTATAAGCTTGCCTATGTGGATGGAGAAAACTTTGACGGTTATGGCGCTAGACTCAAACTGACGTATGCAAGCGGAGATAGCGTGACGGTTGAGAGCGGATGGGTTGCTATTAACGGGCAAAACTTGCGCCCAGGCACTACTGAGATAACGCTTGGGTACCAGGGCTTAACCGTGACGATACCTATCACGGTAGAGTGGCATGACCAAACGCTTCCTAGTGAGTTTGCGTTGTCGATTGAGGCTCCTGTGGCAGGAGGCACGCCGGCTGCGGCCCTTGTCG
>CAYNWQ010000218.1:0-2864 GCA_964400955.1 uncultured Gordonibacter sp.
TACAACTACTACTACATCTACCACAGCTGGGTAAAACGCACTCTAGGCAGCAATCTGCTTTTACGTCACTAAACATTACTTACCTAAAACACCCCTTGTGAGCCTAGGCTTGCAAGGGGTGTTTGTATTTTCAACTAGATAATTGAGGCTTAGTTAAAAAATGCTTAGTTGAGGAAGTCTTCGAGTATCTCAGCTTCGGCTTCTTCTTCGGTAAGACCGAGTGTCATGAGTTTCACAATTTGGTCTCCTGCGATTTTGCCGATAGCTGCCTCGTGAATGAGCTGGGCATCTTCACTTGCAGCCTCGATGCCTGGGATTGCTTTTACGGTTGCTTTGCCCATAATGATAGCGTCGCATTGTACATGCCCGCGACATGCTGCTTTGCCGATGACAAGGGGATTAAATACTTGCGAGCTTTCGTCTTGTGCAACGCTGCGCGAGATGACTTGTACGCTCGAGTCATCACCATTAAGCTCTATTTTCATATTAGAAATAGCAGTTTGTTGGTCGTGCGTGAGCAGCTTTTCGGTAAGCAAGAGTTTGGCGTGTGCGCCAAGTTCGGCATTGGTGTCGCGTACCGTGGAAGTTACGCCGCGCAATTGCGAAAGCTCCATTTCGCAATTGGCACCCTCTTCGAGATATACGTTTGTGACGGGATTTAAAATACGATCACCTGTGCCTCTACCTTCGCCATAGTGCTTCTCAATGTATTTCACATGAGCGTTTTTCCCACAATAAAAAGTATGGATACCGTCATGCTCGCTTGATGCGTGACTATCGTTATGAATGCCGCATCCTGCAACTATGGTTACATCGCAGTCGTCGCCCACATAAAACGTGTTGTAAACCACATCTTTGAGACCGGCCTGCGTAACGATAACAGGTATGTAGACAGTTTCGTCTTTTGTGCCTGGCTTGATGTGTATATCAATGCCAGGGTTATCGGTCTTTGTCGCAATTTCGATGTTAGCGGAAGAATGACGCTCTACGAGCTGCCCATCCTTGCGTATGTTAAAAGCGCCTTTCGGCATACCATGTATGTTTGCTATTTCGGCGAGTAAGCTCTCGTCGATAGGAGATAAATCTACAGCCATAATGACACCAAATCCTTAACACGTGGTGGGAATCTCAGTTAGATGCAACTCAGTTGGTTTGCTGAGCTGGCAAAGCGGAATGCCTTTCGATACAAAGCCAAGTTTTGGCAACAACTCATCAGGCGTGCCGGTCTCTTCTACTTTGCCATCGCGCAAAAGCACTATCTCATCAGCGAGCTGAATGATGCGCTCTTGGTGGCTGATGATGACAATAGAGCGACCACCGCGTGCTGCATGTATGTCGCGGAAAGTCTCGGTGAGCCTGTCAAAACTCCAAAGGTCGATGCCTGCTTCAGGTTCGTCGTATATTGCCAGCTTTGGGTCACGCGCTAAAATCGTCGCGATTTCGATGCGTTTTACCTCGCCGCCTGAGAGGTTTTTATCAACCTCGCGCGTAAGGTAGCTTGCAGAGCACAGACCCACTTTTGCGAGATACTCGTTGCATGCAAGCATGGGTAGTTTTTTCCCCGCAGCAAGGTCAAGAAGTTTTTTCACTTTCATGCCTTTAAAACGAGCCGGCTGCTGAAAGCCGTATCCGATGCCTATCTTTGCGCGATCAGAAATGGGCATGTCGGTAATGTCTTGTCCATTAAAGATAATTTGTCCGCTCGTAGGCGTCTCGACACCCATGATGAGTTTCGCAAGGGTAGACTTACCGCCGCCATTTGGCCCGGTTATAACGGTAAATCGATCGTCTGCAATAGTGAGCGACAAGTCATCAATTATGCGTCTTGGCTTGCCATCACCACCTGCATTTGGTACTTCAAAAGTAAGATTTTTTAGTTCAAGCATATCAGGGCTTCTCTCCGTGTCCTCTCGTCTGCTTACTGCTTTATGCGCACTCGCGCTATTTTCCAAAAGCGTATTTTATCGCTAATTGTGCTCAAAAACATCTGAAATAGCAATATTTATACTTCGCTTAGTAAATCGATTACTTGCAAGGGAGTTTTTGCTGATTGTATTATTTCCTTGTTGCCAAATACGCATACATATCCATTACTGCTTGCGTCGGTGACGGTTTTCGCGCATGCGCGTATATCGGCTGACGTGCAGGCAATAACTTCTTCGCGTAATTTGAGGCGTTCGTTTTCGTCGATATGAGAAAGGAAACACCTGTCTTGACGACGTGTTTTTTCGCGCGGTTTGACGGGCGCATCTAGAGCGGCGACAGTGCTTACGACATATCCATCCATTTCAGCCTTTGTTGGCTTAAAGTCTAAAAGCCAACTGCCAGCTTTTTTGAAACGCTCGAGCGTTTCATCGAGGTGAGGATCGCGATATGAATAAAAACGCAAACTGCCGTTGCGTGCCGCCTGAAATCCGCAACCGTATGCGCCGCCGCATACGCGCACTTCGTTCCAGAGGTAGTCAAACGAGCATATGCGTCCAATAACAGGCCATACACCACTGTACGCAGTGCCAAGCAATCTGCGGTCATAGCCTAAGGCGACATATACCACATCACTCGCTACGATAAAGGCTTCGTTTTTCACTGTCGGTACGGGGTAGGTGGTATAGGCACGCAGGGCATGGTCTAAGGAGGTGTTTGTGCTGTCTATATCGTGAGGAGCTGCTGCGCTAGTTGTACTAGTTGCATCAGCAGCGCCTTGTGAGTTGGTTGTGTCAGCTCCATAAGCCGCATCGGTTGAGCTGGTTGTATTAGTCACATAAGCCGCATCGGTTGTGCTGCTTATAAATTTCTCAAAGTCTGTATCGGTACCGGTAAAGCTCATAAAGAGGTTGTCTGCGTTAAAGATGCGCATCGCAACA
>CAYNWQ010000219.1:0-2852 GCA_964400955.1 uncultured Gordonibacter sp.
GGGGACATCTTACGAATTTTATAATTTGGTTCCTAGTCTTATTACCACTCCAGCTGGCGCATTTAGCGAGGGTTTTGGAACATTTGTTCCCTATGTTATATTAATGATAATTTTTGCAGGAGCAACCTTTTTACCAATGATACTCATGCAAAAAAACAATACTGATCCAGCTCAAAAGAAACAAACCATGATTATGTCTGGTGTAATGAGCCTTTTCATGTTATGGATCAGTTGGAGTTCACCTGCAGGCGTTTTGCTTTTCTGGGGTGCCTCTTCTCTTATTGGCGTTGCCCAGCAGCAAACTTCCCTTTATCTTCTTAGAAAAAAAGATAGTGAAGCAGAAGAAATTATTGAAGTTAAACCAGTCGAGGTTGATGTAACCCGTAAGGTGAAAAAAGCGCGCCCGCATAAGAAACGTTAGTTATCTGTTATAAAAAATGTTTCACGTGAAACATTTTTTATAAATAATAGCTGTTAAATTTTATAGGACTTTACCTATAAATGTGTTTGATAAGGAGTTAAATTATGACAGATGAAATACAAGAAGTACTAGAAGAAGAAATTGAAATATCTACCGAAGAAAATAATATAGAACAGCAAGAATCTGAAGAGGATACTGAGATATCAGAAGAAGAGCTTGATACTATAGCTGATACCGCCATCAACGCACTTCAAGAAATACTTAAGTTTTTTAAAGTGGGAGAAGTAACGATTGATGAATATGAGGGTGATGAAGGGGAGCTTATTTTAGATATCACTGGCGGAGATCTTGCTATCCTAATTGGGCGTCATGGTAAAACCCTTGATGCCTTACAGCTCCTTATTTCCACTATTACCGTTCGTACTATAGGATATCGATATCCTATAGTGGTAGATGTTGAAGGTTATAAAAACCGTCAACGTCAAAAAATTGAATCAATTGCACGTTCTGCAGCTAGTAGAGCTGTTAGTCAGCAGAGAAATATTAAACTTCGTCCTATGACTCCTTATGAGCGTCGTATTGTACATATTGCTCTTCGTGATGACAATAGAGTGGAAACTTCTTCAGAAGGAGAAGGAAGTGCTCGCCACGTTGTTGTTTTCCCATTATAAGTGTTTGTATATTTTTGAAAGTTACTTATTTAAAAGCTGCCTCCTTTGGCAGCTTTTTTATTGTTTGAATGTTTCACGTGAAACATTCAAGTGGTCATACCTATAATTATTACTGTGTTTTGTAGACTAAATTGTTTCACGTGAAACAATTTAGCTTGTGTAACTAGTAATATTTCTTTAGACTTAAGTGTTTCACGTGAAACATTATCGTAATACGATTAGTTGTTTTATATAGGTTGTAATTGTTTCACGTGAAACATTTTGTAAGGAGAGAGATGAATAAAAAAGAAATCCTATTAAGACACTTAGATCTTGTAATTGAATTAAATAAAAAAACTAACTTAACAGCAATTACTGATAGAGATGAAGGTATACAACTTCACATAAAAGATTCTCTTTTAGGGCTCCAAGACTTAAATGATGCCCCTGGTGGAATTTATGGTGATATGGGTACAGGCGCAGGATATCCTGGTATTCCTCTCGCTGTTATGTCAGGAAGACAAACAATATTAATTGATTCTGTGAGAAAAAAAACTGATGCGCTTGATTATATGACAAATATCCTAGGCCTTAAGTCATTTATTGATACCTATAACGGTAGGTTAGAAGAGCTAGCGCTCCAGCATCCCCAGTATTTTTCTGCTTTAACTGCTCGTGCGGTAACACAACTACCTTCTTTACTTGAGCTTGCCTCTCCCCTTCTTATAAATACTGGTCGCCTTATTTGCTATAAGTCCCATCTTCCTAACGATGAATTAAAAAGAGCTAAAAGCCTCGAAGAGAAACTTGGAATGAAGTTTCTCTATTGTAGAGACTGCGACATTAATAGAGATAATATTAAGCGTTGTATTGTTGTGTTTGAGAAAGTAAAAGAACCCTCTGTTAAACTTCCTCGAAGAGTTGGTATGGCGCAAAAAAAACCTCTTGCGTAAAAAATGTTTCACGTGAAACATTTTTACTTATAACACCCCAAATAATAATTTATACATTCAACAAAGGTTGAGGAGTGATAGTGTTTCACGTGAAACAATTTAGTGTTTATTTTTTAACAAAGAGAGGGGAGTCTCAACCTGATCATTTCTTCTCTTTTGTACTTCGTTGTGGATTTTTTCACATACACCCCCAAACTCTTCCCATATTGCCGAGTTAGGAAATCTTAATACTTTAATTTCATATAACTCTAGAAAAGACGTCCTTGTTTTATCATATTCCTTTTGAGGTCCCATATAGTGTTGGGAGCCATCAAGTTCTATACTTAAGCGCACTCGTTTGCAGTAAAAATCAAGAATATAGTTCCCAATAACTTTTTGAGGAACAAAGTTAATAGGGTAAGAACGTAAAAACTGATACCATAACTTTGACTCTTCTCTTGTCATATTCTTTTTCATTTTTTTAGAGCGTTCACTTAATATTTGACGTTGAGTAGGCATTTTTTATCCTTTCTCTATAAGGTTAAAATACAAATATCATAACAAAAATTATCTATCAATGATATACATAACGTGTCGCTCTTTTGTCGCAAATCTCTATCGTGAATCAATCACATTTCAATCAAAAAGTAGCTTAAATTTAGCAGAGTTCTCTTTTATTTATCAATAATGTTTCACGTGAAACATTCCTAACCTTAAAAGTTAGCTAAAATCCAACTCAAATTGTCTCAATAATGTTTCACGTGAAACAATTTAAGACAAAGATATTCAACCACTAAAAAATGTTTCACGTGAAACATTTTTAAATCTACTTAGTGTTTGGTATACTCT
>CAYNWQ010000220.1:0-2850 GCA_964400955.1 uncultured Gordonibacter sp.
AACCCTCGAGCGTGAGAGCAGTTGGAACGGCACTATGACCGAGCCTAGCGAGATGAAATATAACACCGAGGGTAAGTACTGGGATATCAAGGTGTATATGGCATCTGAACTTGCTTGGGTAGCCAACAAGGTTAACTCAAGCGCAAGCTTTGACGAGGAAAACCCTCAAGCTTATTATGCCAATGCACACATCACTCTTATGAGAGATATTGCCCTCAACGCGGAAGGCTCTACTGAGCATGCGTGGTCTCCTATGGGCAGCATATCGAGTCAATTCTGTGGCGTCTTTGATGGTGGTGGACATCGCGTGAGTGGTGTGTATACTGCTGCCACGGGATATAACATGTATCAAGCTTTCTTTGGCATGGTTGGCGCGGATAAGCAAACAAGTGCTATCGAAATCAAAAACCTCATTATCGACGGTGAGATAAACTCCAACTTCTTTGGTGCTGGTTTGATAGGCTGTGCCTATATCGGCGAATATACGCTAAAGATTACCAACTGCGGTAATGAGGCTGACGTTAGCGTTACGTCTACGTCTACAGCTGGTGTTGGTGGCATCTTAGGTTATGTAATGTCGACCGACGATGGTGCTAGCATAGAAATCAGTGGTTGCTATAACTCAGGCAATCTGAGCGTAAAAGGACCTTCTCCTACAGCTACTATGCCTAACTTTGCTGGCGGCATCATAGGTCAAGACCACATGTCTACCAACAACTCTGTTGTTACTAAGCTTGACAACTGCTACAACACTGGTGCTATCACGGTTGAAGGTGGCACGAGTGTAGCCGGCGGTCTTGTAGGTTCGGGTAATGGCCCCTACTCACTTACTGCGACTTACAACACGGGCAAAGTTACGGTTCCTGAAAAATCAACCGCAGGTGCACTCGCGGGTACGTTTACAAGCGAATACGCCAAAGCTCCAACAACAGCACTCTGGCTAGAGGGCAGCGCGAGTGCGGGAATCGGTTCAACAGGCACTTCAACTGCTGCGTCCACTATCGATAGCTCCACAAAAGTCACTGCTGCAAAAGATATCACCGCAGCTAAACTTTCGAGCTCTTACAAAAACCCGGCAGCCGGAGAGGCAGTCAATAAGGGCGCAGCACTTTTGAGCTGGCAAGCAGAGCCTACCGCAATTTCTGCTGCAGCGTTTGCGGTAGCGGATGCGGTATACACCGGTGAAGCTATCACCCCTGTTATAACAGCAAGCTATGCTGGTAAAGCTCTTGCCGAAAACGTCGACTTTAGCGTGAGCTACGCAAAAGCAGACGGCAGTGCAGTTGAGGCAGATGAACTCAAAGACGCTGGTTCCTATGTCGCAACCTTTAGAGGTATGGGTGACTTTGCGGGCACTACCACGGCAAACTTCAGCATCTATCGCGACTTTAGCACGGTTAAGGTAAGCGTTGATGATGTGACCTACACCGGTCAAGCTCAAACGCCTGCACCTGTTGTATACGACGGCGAGACTTTACTTACCGCTGATACAGACTACAAAGTCAGCTACAAAGACAATGTTGAGATAGGCACCGCGAGCGTAGAGCTTGAAGGCATGGGTCACTACGTTGGCAAGATAAGCGCAAGCTTCCAGATTAATTCGCAATACAGCGTATCTGACATCGCAGAAAAGATGGCAGACGCTAAAGCTAAGCTTGCTTCTAGTGTCGCAAGTGCAGATGGCACAGATGTATACACCGATGAGACTTGGGTTTCTCAAGAGACCTATAAGGCACTTAAGGATGCATACGATCTTGCCGGTAAGACGATATCAGCGAGCACCCCTGCGCAGACAGATTTGCAAGCTGCAGGTCTTGCGATTGAAAAGGCGATCGACGCCTTTGCTGAGACTTGCAAAGCAGGCACCAAAGAGCGTCTCGACGGCTCAAGCTGGATACGTCTCGGTGGCCAAACTCGCTACGACACTTCAGCGAAAGTAAACCAGGCAGGCTTTGAGGCGTCCGAAATAGCTGTTGTTGCTTCTGGCGAGACGGCAGCTGACGCTTTGGCGGCTTCTGGCTTTGCAGGCTTGCTTGACGCTCCTGTTGTGCTCACCGCCAAGTCTGAGCTGAGCGATGCGGCTGCATCCGAGCTTACACGTCTCGGTGTGAAACAAGTCTATGTCATGGGCGGCGAAGCGGCAGTTTCTGCTGATGCTACAGCTGCTATCGAAAAACTCGGCATTAAGGTTAACCGCATTGCAGGCGAGACTCGCGTTGATACCGCAAATGAGATTTATAAGCAAGGCGCATCCCTTGATAAGAGCTGGGGTACAACGGCTGTCGTTGTTAACGGTTCACGTACGGCCGATGCACTTTCAATCGCCTCTTACGCTTATGCAAAGGGTACACCTATCTTTATGACTGATGCGACAGGCGAGCTTGATGCAGACACTATCGCTGCTATTGAGGGCGGCAAGTTTAGCCGCGTTATCATCGCTGGCGGCGAAGCAGTTGTGTCAAAGACCACTGAAAGCAAGCTTGGAAATATTGCCGGTGTCGGTGTGAAGCGCCTTGGTGGAGCTGATCGCTATGAGACTTCCGCTCTCGTTGCTCAGTTTGCACTCGATGAGGGTATGACGCTTACGCATGTAGGCATCGCAACGGGTCTTGACCGCGGATTTGCTGATGCACTCGGTGCGGCAGCTCTCTGTGGTAGTCAAAACTCAGTGCTCTTGCTCGCACAAGACTTAGGCACTGACACTGAGATGACAGATAATGCGGCTATCGAAAAAATTCTTTCCGGTAAAGCAACAAGCGTTGTCAAAGGTTATCTCTTCGGAGGCACGAGCGCCTTTAGTGCATCGTTCTTCGAGCAACTCTATGGCCTGAAATAAGTTTAGGTTTTAGG
>CAYNWQ010000221.1:0-2822 GCA_964400955.1 uncultured Gordonibacter sp.
GCATCCGCAAGCTCTCGCGCCGCATCGGCCCACTCGCCGGATACGACCGCGCCCACAAGCACGTCATCAGGATAACGAAAGTTTAGCGCCATGAGTTCCCAAGCCGTTGCCTGCTCCTGCCACAGCTCGGCATCGCTTGTTTTGTGCGCTTTAATCAAGTCCTCTTGCATTTCTTACTCTTTTCTGACGATTATCTCGAGTTTATTTTGTTGAAGGCGCCGGACGTAGCGGGAGGCGACGCAGACCTACAAGCAAAAGTACAGCTCCAAGTGCGATAACGCCTGCTGTTACGGCAAATTCGAGCGCTGTTGGCCAGTATACGAGACTTTGATAGGCATTTGTTATACCATTTTCCCAATTGGTAATCGACAGAGAAGTCGATACGCCAGGAAGATCAATATTTGCTATCTGAAAGCCTCCTACAAGTATCTGTGCACGCTTGCAAAACACGCCTGCGATAGTGAGTACACTCGCGATAACCACGCCGGTATTTGTGCGCAACTTAGGCACCACCAGCAACACGACTGCGAGCGCCATGCAGGCTATCTGCGACCAGAAGAAGGGCGCGAGCGGGCCGGTCACGAGCATGGCAACAACATCCGAACCCTCACCGCCGAAATACCCGCTCGTGAGCAAGTCGCAGCCGAAGAAGTACAAATCTACGAGCACAAAGGCCGCGAGCATCTTCGCGAGTTTCACCACGTTCTCCTGCGCAAGCTCAAGATAGCCCGCGCGGCGCAGCGCGATGCACACGATAAGCACGAGCGCCGTGCCGCAGTCGAGCGCCGAAACCACGAACCAAGGCCCCATGAGCGCCGTATGCCAAAACTCATGCGCTGGTGCCAGCGAGAAAATCCACGCGGTCACCGAGTGCACAAGCACCGCAACCACCAGCGCGATAACCGACACCGCGCGAATGGCAGTATGCGAAACCTTCCCCGCCTCATATCGCAGATACGCCCACAGATACACGATAGACAAGATAAGATAGGTACCAATGACCAGGATGTCCCACATGAGCGGCGAGGACAAATTAGAGTAAACGAACAGCTCCCAAAGACGCGCTGGACCGCCCAGGTCAACCACGACAAATCCCACGGCCACACACGTACAACAAATACTCGACCAGATAGCAACTTTTGAGATGCCACCAAAGCCTTGCATACCAAAAGCGTTAGGCACCGATGAGATGATAAGACCACCAGCAGAAAGGCCTACGAAAAACATGAAGTTTGTGATGTATAAGCCCCAGCTATCGAGGTTGCGCATGCCGGTCTGCACCATGCCGCCCGAAAGCTGCACACCCCAGCATACGATGCCCACAACCATAACCACAACTGCTATGATGATGGCGACGGAAAGTCCCTTGCCACCAAACTTTGCACCATTTTCGAAGGCTTTCTTAGCCACATCTTTCGCGTCACCCATGCGCACTTTTTCAGCCTCGTTTTTCGCGCCGCTCAGAGGCGCTTTTTCTGCATTTTTAGGCGCAGTAGCCCCGGCGACAAAGGTCGCCTGCGTATTTTCAGACATATTTTTCTCCTTTATCGCTTAGACAAGATAGTAGACAGAGGGCTTTGTGCCCTTCTCAGGAAGCAATTGTTTATACTCGCGCGATGCAATAAGCTGTGAGACCTCAGAATTCGGGTCATCGAGGTCGCCCCAATGCCGCGCACGCGCGGGACAGGTAGCAATGCATGCAGGTTCTAAGCCCTTTTCTTGTCGACCATGACATAAAATGCATTTCTCTACGGTATGTTTTTGATGCAATGGGACGTCACCACCAACTGGGAACGATATTGCATATTCGGGCTCTTCCCAATTAAACGAACGCACCCCCGTATAAGGGCACGCTGCCATGCACATCCTGCAGCCAATACATTTATCGTAATCCTGGTGCACGATTCCTGTTTCAGCGTCTTTCCATGTAGCACCCACAGGGCACACTTTCACACATGCCGGGTTTTCACAATGCTGACAGGCAACCGGCACGTAGCTCATCTCATTATCTGGCCACTGCCCTTTAGGAGTATCCATTTGCTCCCCACCATCAGTAAGGACGCGGTTCCACCATATATCACGTGGAATATTGTTTTCATGCTTACAAGCGACCGCACAAGTGTGACACCCAATGCAGCGCTTTGTGTCAATAGCCATACCCAAACGCATAATTTAGGCCTCCTTCTCCACTTGAACGCGTATGTCATAGAAATTGAAGTTTACCGACATAGGATTCACTTTTGTGTGTGATAGCTCCTGATAACAGCCTTCGATAAACTGACTGCGTTGCCAGCCTTTTGGCATCCATGCAATCCCGTCCTGTATACCGTTGTGGATCCTGCATTTTACCTTTACAAAGCCACGGTCATTGTATACACGCACTACATCGCCTTCCTTGATGTCGCGCGATTCGGCTTCGTTTTCATTGATATACACCATAGGCTCGGGCATGAGCTCGTTCAGACTTTCGTTACCAAACCACTGCGTGTGCGTCATCCAACGTGTGTGAACTTGCAAAAACTGCAAAGGATATTTCTGCGCAAGTTCCTTATCGGCAACCTCCAAAGTGGATTCCCAATACGGCATGCGCTCAAGCTCAACATACGATGACCAGTCTTGGCCAAAATCATAACGCGGCTGAGGGTCTTCACAGTAAAGTTCAACTAAGCCTGAATCAGTTGGGAATGACTTTTCGGCCTGCACGAACGGCTCTTCTGCACTACCCACAAGACGAATTGCTTTTTCTTGCTTGAGTCGGTCATAGGTAATATTGCGCTCCTTGAAGTTGTCACAATCCATAATGTCGTTTATCCATTCCTCAG
>CAYNWQ010000222.1:0-2793 GCA_964400955.1 uncultured Gordonibacter sp.
TACCTTTGGTCTACCTATGCGCTGAGCAACTCCGTAACAGAGCAGGCTCCGATTACTTCTACCGCGTGACGGATGGTTTTGTTGCAACCTATAATGGCGCTTATCACACGATAAGTGGCGTGTCGGTGACCTCAAGCGACGCTGCTACAGGATTTTTCGGTACGCTAGGCAGCACGGGTGCTCTGCGTAATATCTTCCTCACCGCTCAAGGTGGTGAAACCATTAGCCGCACGACGAGCGATGGCAAGGCTGCATCAGG
Source organism: uncultured Gordonibacter sp. (assembly GCA_964400955.1). GTDB lineage: Bacteria > Actinomycetota > Coriobacteriia > Coriobacteriales > Eggerthellaceae > CAJFUR01. Next base: position 260 of record CAYNWQ010000222.1, read on the forward strand.
TAGTCGTAACTCCTCGCAGGTAGGTGCTCTTGTTGGCGTCAACCGCGGCAACATCAATAACTGTGCAGTCTGCGGATACACTATAACTTACTATGGTTACAACTCTAACGTTGTTGTGATGGGTGGCTTAGTCGGCGACAATAAAGGCACTATACGCGCCTCGTCAGCCGATACGCCAAGTATAGTCGTGACAAGCAACAGCGCAACTGCCTATGTGGGCGGCTTTGTGGGGCGCAATACCGGCAGTGTGTCGACATCGTATTCGACAGGGCACGTGGGTGTGCTCGATGCACGCTCGAGTACGGTTTGGGCTGCAGGCTTTGTAGGTGAAAACTCAAGTGGTGCCGTGCGCGCGAGTTATTCGGCATGCGCAGTGACCGCATCCGGTACCGCAGAGACTTATGGATTTGCGCGCATTGGTGGTGCGGTGTCAGATTGCTATTATCTCGATGAGGGCACGTATTCGTATGCGGGTGATTGGTATGCGTACAACACTTCCGTTAACGAGTACGCGCGTGAGGGTTTGAGTGCTGCGACCCGTATTACGGGCGATGAGCTCAAGAGCTTGAGTCTTGGCGGTTTTACGAGTGCGTATACGTCGTATTGTCATGACAAGACGAGTGGCAATTATCTTTATCCTACTTCAGTAAACTATGGCGGCACCTACGCCCACTTTGGCAACTGGCCCTTACAGCAGTTCATCGGAAGTGTGGGTGTGTTTTACTGGGAATACGAAGAATACGGCAGCAATAGTGGTTATCACTTTAGCTATATCGGTTATGACAGTAGCGTTATCTCGGGTGATTCGCTTTGCGAGGAGCACGACGATGGCGGCGTGGTGACCTCTTATGGCTATGGGTATTTCTACGAAACGGGTGCGAGCGCACCAACTATCACTACCTCAAATACTTCTTTAGGCACCGAAAATGCGACAGCAGGCGCGGCTTTGCACGACCAGATGTCGGCCTATACTTTTGTGGCTTATGAGACAGGTGAAGATGACTCGCAGCTGCACACTACTGCTTTTGAGCGCAATAGCACTTGGACGCTACAATCGAGCGCGAGTGGTACGACCGTTACCTACACTTTTGAGCTCTGTCCTTTCTTTGGCAATGCGATGAGTCTAAAGACCATTAAGTTTGCGGGAAGTACTGCTCAAGACATGTCTGGCATTACGCCAGGTGGGGCAGGCAATACCTATGAGATACGCTCTGAGGCTCAGTTGCAGTTTATGAATTGGAATTCCACGGAGCAAACAGCTGCGTATTCTATCACCAGCGATAATTACGATGATTATACGGGAAGCTATCGGAATAGAGTTTATACAAGAGATCGCTATCCTTACTTGCTCAGCGGCGACCCAGACAACATTCCTACCAAGAGTGAACAACTTTATTGGGTGCAGAGTCATGACGTAGATGCCTATGCCGAAAACGGCAACAAAGATGTGAGTTTCACGCCTATTGGCAGCATGTATGACGGTAACAATAATAGTCCTAATGCTCAACCGTATGTGTCGTTTTTCCCTTACAGCTTTGATGGTCAAGCTTATGCTATTAAAAATATTGCAATCAGCAGCACAAATCAAGCGGTTGGACTTTTTGGCGTTACAGCAGGAGCTCAGCTTCAAAACATTGTTATGTATTCTGACCAGGGTAACGAAATTGTAAAAGAATCAGGCGGCTCTGGCTGGTATACCATGGGTGGCCTTGTAGGTTTTGCAGGAAGCAGGAAAGCGTCGGCGACTTCAGAAACTGACAGCTTCTTTAAGAATTGTACGGTTTCTGGCTATACGATCATAGACAGATACGGGCAGGATCCTGGATGGGGTGGCGGCAATGTCGGCGGTCTTGTTGGTACTACAAATATGGACATCAACAACTGCAGTGCGGTAAACGATATTGAACTGCGTATTACCTATAACGTGTCTTATAAAAACCTTCGCGTCGGCGGAGTCGCAGGCGTTTGCCGTGCGACCATCAACTCCTGCTATGCCGGCGGCTCGATAGAAAGCTATGACGAGCAATATGATACGGGTGGCGAGAAGCAGGAATGTATTTGGGTTGGCGGTGTTTGCGGCGGCATCGTCGTGAGAAGCACAGGAAAACTAGCCGACTTGCTAGGTTATGTAGATCGCTCGCTTTTGGTGACAAATTGCTACAGCTATGTAGATCTACCAGCTGGTCCTTCCTATGCTGGAGAAAGTGGATATAAGCACGTACGTGCATCAATGTCTATTGCTTCAAATGGTGAAATGCTGGTAAACTGGTTCAGAAGGAATGATAATCCTTCCTCTGATGCCTACGTTCCTGCGCGTGACGTATATATTTATAATTCCTATGCATTTGGAGACTCGGTAAGTAACACGACGGACTACAAGAACTACAAGTCTGCCACCTCTTACAACAACAAAGACCTTAATCCTTTGGATTCTGGTAGCAGCAAATGTCATGTGTATATGTATAATAGCTCGTCTCCTTATCTGAGCTATGAAGACATGACGGAGTCTATGCTTGATAAACTGAATACTACGG
>CAYNWQ010000223.1:0-2772 GCA_964400955.1 uncultured Gordonibacter sp.
AAATGCAGTGAAGGTAAAGTCGTAACGCTCGCGTCGCGCACCTTATTACTGACGTCGCGCACCTAGCGCCGACGTTGCACCTATATAAAAAATCCGAGAGAAAAGACGAGTTAAATGACTGATTTATGGCCGCAACTAGAGGCGCTATTGCCGCAAGCAGAGCGTCCGGCGCGCTATGTGAACCACGAATGGGGATGTGTGCGCAAAGACGATGCGGACTTTTCGTTTTGTATGGTTTATCCTGATACCTACGAGCTCGGTCAGCCAAATCAGGCGGTCCGTATTTTGGTAAATGTGGTAAATGCGACAGAGCATTTGCGTGCTGAGCGTGCATTTTTGCCAGCAGTGGATTTGATCGAAAAAATGCGCGAGCGGGATTTGCCGCTTTTTTCGCTTGAGTCTTGCGCGCCTTTGAGCGAGTTTGACTGCATCGGCATCACTTTGCCTCACGAGCTTGCGGCAACTAATGTGCTTGAGGTGCTCGACCTTGCACATATTCCTCTACATGCAGCTGAACGCACAGAAAGCGATCCTTTTGTGATAGGCGGCGGCCCTTGTACGTATAACCCCGAGCCATATGCGCCTTTCTTTGACATCTTTTCCCTTGGTGAAGGTGAAGAGTCTATCCCTGAGACTTTGTCTGCGATACGAGAGCTTCGTGCGCAAGGCAAAACGCGCAGCGAAATCTTACGAGAGCTCGCACATATCCCGGGGTGTTATATCCCCTCTCTTTACCATTGGCGTACAAACGAAGAGGCGCAGCGTACGGGTTCATGGATTGAGCCTGTCGAGTGCGACTTGCCGACGCATTTTACGAAACGGCTCTTTACTGGCTTTGCTCAAAGTAGCGGCTGGGAGGCGTGTGTGGTGCCTTATACGGAGTGTGTGCATGACCGACTTAACGTCGAGATATTGCGCGGATGTGCGCGTGGGTGTCGCTTTTGTCAGGCAGGCATGATGTATAGACCAGTGCGTGAGCGTACGGCTGATAACGTTGTGGCCTCCGTCATGCAGGGTTTAGCGGAAACCGGATATGATGAGGTGTCATTAACTTCGCTTTCCTCTACTGATCACTCCCAGATTGCAGAGATTTTGACTCGTCTCAACAAAGAGTGCGCAGGCAAAGGTATCCGTGTTTCGGTGCCGTCGCAGCGCCTTGATGCCTTTGGTGTAGATATGGCAAGTCTTGTAGCTGGTCAGAAAAAAGGTGGGCTTACGTTTGCGCCCGAGGCCGGCACGCAGCGCCTGCGTGACGTGATAAATAAAAATGTGACCGAAGATGACCTCTTCGGTGCGATAGATGCCGCTTTTTCGGCGGGATGGCGTCGCTGTAAGCTGTATTTCATGATAGGTTTGCCCACCGAGACCGATGACGATATCAAGGGTATCGCTTCTTTAGCGCAGCGCGCCTATGATCACGCGAAAGCCGCCGTGGCGCCTGAACAGCGCGGCAGTGTGCGCGTGAGCATCTCTTGCGCTTTGTTTGTACCAAAAGCCCAAACACCTTTTCAGTGGGATGGGCAGATATCGCGCGAAGAGGCATTGCGTAGGGTGGGGCTTTTACGTCGTAGTGTGAAATACAAAGCGGTTGACGTGCATTGGCATGACCCTGATACGAGTTTTATCGAAGCGGTAATGAGTCGAGGCGGACGAGAGGCAGCCGCGTGGGTAGAGGCTGCTTGGAAGCGAGGCGCACGCTTTGATGCGTGGACGGAGCTTTTCTGCGAGCAGGCTTGGCGCGATGCGGCGACAGAAGTGGGCATTAACCCAGCAGATATTGCTGAGGCTACCTACGACACGAGCTATGTGATGCCGTGGGCGCACATCTCTGCGGGAGTATCGACGCGCTTTTTGGCAAAAGAACGCGAGCGCGCAGCGAGTGGCATAACGACGCCGGACTGCACGTTTGGAAAATGCACAGGATGCGGTGCGTGCCCTGAGCTCGACGCGCAAAACGATTTGGCGGAGGTGCGTCATGGCTGATCCTCGTTTGTTTCGCTTGCGGGTGGTTTATCACAAGCTTGGTCGACTCGCGTTGCTCTCTCATTTAGAAGTGGCGCGTGCGCTTGAGCGTACGGTGAGGCGTGCGCAGTTGCCTTTTGCGGTAAGTCAAGGGTTTTCTCCGCATATGCGCATTGCTTTTGGGGCGGCGCTGCCGGTAGGGGTAGCGGGCGAGCGTGAAATATTTGATCTGTATCTTGAGCGTTATGTGCCACCCGAGCAGGCACTTGCGGCTTTGAGTGATGCTAGTGCGCCCGATTTGCGCTGCCTGGCGTGTGAATACATCGAGCCGCGTGATGCAGCAGCCTCTGTGGCGTATCCTTTGAGTACGTATCGTGCGCACCTCTCTTTTGCTCCGGGTGATTTGAGTGCGCCAGATACGATAACGGTTACGCGAAAGCGCAAGGAAAAGACGCTTGTAGTGGCTGATTTTTTGGTGGGAGGGCTTACGCTTGAGGGTGCGAGCGTTGCGTTTACCCTTGAAGCGAAACCTACCGGCAGCTTGCGTCCTGACGTATTTTTGCGCGCATGCGTCGATGCTTATAACGATGCGAAAGAAAAGCAGGTTGGAGGGTGCAACGAGCCCGACGAGGCCGGTGCGGCTAACGCGGCTGGTGGGCCTAGTGAACCCCTGCGTATCATCTCTATCACACGCACTTCGCAGACAGCGGCGCTTTAGAGAGACTACGCTGATTGTCCGCGCGGGCATGAAGCGCGTTTATGCGAGCTGAGGAAACAAAAAACCCGCCGATGTGGCGGGGTTTTATTTTT
>CAYNWQ010000224.1:0-2762 GCA_964400955.1 uncultured Gordonibacter sp.
TACTACGGAGGAAGTCCGTGGGAGGATAGGACGTCGCGCCCACAGAGGATGCTTTTTTTATTTTGGTATTTTCATTATAGAGATGTGGAAGTATACTGACTTGAGTGTCTTGGCGAGCTTTTTTCTGCAGACCTCGCCTTTTTCTGCATATAAGGGCACATGTTTTAACGAGTAAAGGCGATGTATATGCCGACGGTAGCGTCTTTTTTGTATGCGGCCGTTCTTGCTGACATAAATTAGAAATGTATATATGTATAGTATCGGGATAGATATAGGTTCAACGGCAGCTAAGGTTGTTGTGCTCGAAGAGAGCCAAGTGGCATTTTTCGCAAACGTAGCGACTGGTTTTAGCAGTGTGGATGCAGCAGAGCGTCTCTTGCGTCTTTTAGATGAAGCAAACTTTCCTGTGATAAAAGGTAGCGTGGTAGCTACCGGATACGGACGAGTTTCGGTGCCTTATGCTGATAAAGTTGCTACCGAGATAACGTGTCACGGACGCGGTGGAGCATATCTTTTTGGCGATGATATAACGGTTGTTGATATCGGCGGGCAGGATACGAAAGTTATTTCCGTAGCGGGTGGTAAAGTCTCTAAATTTGTCATGAACGACAAGTGCTCGGCAGGCACGGGTAAGTTTGTTGAAGTTATGGCAAACAGGTTGGCTGTTTCGCTGCCTGAGTTTTTTGCGCTCGCTCAGTCGGGTAAGCCCACCCCTATTTCTTCAATGTGTACGGTGTTTGCGGAGTCTGAAGTTATTTCTCTTATTGGGCGAGGTAGTGCGCGTGAAGATATTGCGTGTGGTGTGGTAGATTCGGTATGCCAGAAGGTTGCGTCATTGGTAGGTTCGCCAAAGAGTAATTATGTCTTAACGGGAGGATTATGCGATGAGTCCTATCTGGTTGAGCGTCTTGCCACAACGCTCGGCTCGCCGGTGCGTACGTGCCCGCTTGCGCGTTATGCTGGAGCAATTGGTGCGGCTTTGAGTGTAAAAAACACTTGAGACAAAGGCAAGTGCAAACAAGTCTTACGTGGTGAAAGCGTATACGTGGTGAAAGCGTAGGTATAATAAGTGCTGGTGATCGATCGTATTGCTTTTTCGCATCGAGAGCATGTGTACCATGATAACTGACAACTAGGGTTTATAAGCATAAGAAAGAAAAGTGAACTACATGAAAGACAATCTACCTGCTATATTTGATAGTTTTGATGAGGCGCGTCGGGCGGGTTTTATTGCCGCAATGGACTATAAAGAGTCAGGCGGAAAACTTGTTGGATTTTTGTGCTCTTATACGCCACTTGAAATACTTGATGCTGCAGGTATAGCTGCGGTTGGTTTGTGTGGTACCAGCAACGAAACCATACCTGATGCGGAGGTGCATCTGCCAAAAAATCTATGCCCGCTTATTAAAAGCACTTACGGTTTTGCTCTCAGTCAGAAATGTCCCTACACGTATTTTAGTGATTTAATCGTAGGGGAGACCACTTGCGATGGCAAAAAGAAAATGTATGAGCTCTTAGGTGATATAAAGCCCGTATATGTACTACATCTTCCGCAAAGCCAAGTGCGTGCGTATGACTATGACATATGGTATGAGGAAGTGCGCTTGTTTAAAGAAGAGATCGAGCGCAGATTTGACGTGAGCATAACCGATGGTGCTTTGCGAGAGGCTGTGCGCGTACGCAATCGTACACGTCGTGCATTAGCTGACTTATATGCGCTGCAAGAAAATATCCCTCCAGCTATGAGTGGTGTAGAGATGATGACGACGCTTATGAAAAGTACGTTTAATTTCGATATCAGCGCCTACACTGCAGACACTCAAAAGCTGGTAGTGGACCGTATAAGTGCTTACAATGCTGGTGAGCGCCCTATACCAAAGGCGGCAAAGCGTATCATGATAACGGGGTGTCCTACCGGTGGCGTAATTCAAAAAATTGGTATGACCGTTGAACGTGTGGGTGGTGTTATCGTAAGTATCGATGATTGCTCGGGTGAACGTACACAACACCTTATGGTTGACGAAAATGCTGAAGACATATTGCGAGCAATATCTGATCGTTATCTTTCTATCAGCTGTTCGGTTATGACACCAAATGATGCGCGTATAGAAAATACGCTGGCTATGGCAAAAAAATATCACGTTGATGGGGTGATAGACCTCGTGCTGCAAGCGTGCCACACCTTCAACATTGAGGCAACATGTATGGAAAGAGCATGTAGTGAGGCGGGTATTGCTTACATGAAACTAGAAACAGACTATTCTTCGACTGATACTGGTCAGATAGAGACGCGCATTGCAGCTTTTATTGAGATGATTTAGTCGATTTTCTAAATTGTCGTTTTAATTGAGTGAAAGATAAGTTTTAGCGAGAAAGGATGATGGAAATGGAACAAGTTGATGCACGCGGACAGGCATGTCCTTTGCCGGTGGTGAAAGCAAAGAAAGCTTTTTCGGCAATGGATGCTGGTGAGCTAGAAGTACTCGTAGATAACGAGACGGCCGTCCATAACCTCGAGTCTTTGGGTAAAAGCCTAAGGTGCGAAACCAAAAGCGAGCAGCGTGAAGAAAAGACCTACGCGGTAATATTTACGAAAGCAGCGGCGGTTGAACAGGGGACAGAGAAGTGTTCGCTTTCCGGAGATGAGACGCTTGACAGTGGAGAGGTAGCGCAAAACTCTTGCGCATCGCCGAGCGGGCAAGTGGTAGCCATTTCTAGTGAATGCATGGGTAGCGGCGATGATGACTTAGGACACACACTCA
>CAYNWQ010000225.1:0-2707 GCA_964400955.1 uncultured Gordonibacter sp.
GGACCTATAAACACGAGGTCGTTTTCTACACATGCGCGGGCAAAGTCAGCATTTTCTGCCAAAAAGCCGTAACCGGGATGTATGGCTTCGGCGCCGGTATTTTTGGCAGCCGCGATGATGTTTGCCATAACCAGATAGCTTTTGTTGGCTTGAGCAGGCCCGATACATACCGCTTCATCAGCGTATGACACCGGGTAAGTATCGGCATCCTCAGTGGAATACACCGCCACTGTCGAGATGCCGAGCTCTTTGCAAGCGCGCATAACGCGCAAAGCTACTTCGCCGCGGTTCGCTATCAAAACCTTGCTAAACATTAGGCGTTCTCCGGCCCTATCGCATCATGGGATGCGTGGGGTTCGATATAGAAAAGCACGGTGCCATACTCTACCGGCGTGGCGTCTTCGACACAAACCTCACGCACGGTACCCATTTCCTCTGCCGTGATTTCGTTCATGAGTTTCATAGCTTCAACGATGCACAAGGTTTGGTTAGCAGCGACCTCATCTCCCACCTGCACAAATGCGGGCTCTCCTGGAGCAGGCGCCGCGTAGAACGTACCCACCATCGGAGCGGTCACCGCATACCAACTGCTTGGCCTGTCTGTGTCTGCGTCAGCAGCTGCAGCTGACGGAGTCTGCGCAGCCGCCGGTGCAACCGCTGCAACAGGAGATGCCTCTGCAGCTTGCGCGCTCGACGCATTCACACCGCCCGTCACACCTGGCATACGCACTGCGATGCGCACGCCCTCCTCTTCTACCACGATTTCGCCAACGCCGCTCTCCTCGGCAACGCGCACAAGCTCACGAATCTGATTGATATCCACGTAATCGTCCTCCTTGGTGCCGCTTGATTCCTGTTCAAGCAAAAAGTCTACTTTTTCCGATGTGCGGTGTTTACTAAGATAAGTACGCGCCTCATTAGGGAAAAGCGCATACATCAAGACGTCTTCTTCAGTCTGAGCCAAATCACCTATCTCTTCGGCCACCTCGTCATAGGTGGTGGTCACAAGCGAACCAGGCGCCACATCTGGCGGCAAAATATCTGCACCAGCAGTTACTTTTTCAACCACTTCAGGATCCATGCGTCCCGGAGCTTTACCATAGTAACCACAGATGTAGTCTTTCATTTCGCGCGAAACAACACTCCAGCGCTTGCCAGTCAACACGTTAAAGACCGCCTGCGTACCCACGATTTGCGAAAGCGGCGTCACGAGCGGCGGATAACCCACCTCGGCGCGTACTTTCGGTATCTCGGCCATCACTTCAACGAGACGGTCACCTGCATTTTGTATCTCGAGCTGGCTCACGAGGTTTGACATCATGCCGCCGGGCACCTGATGCGAATACACTTTCATATGTGTGAGCGAAGAAACACCACGACGATAATGCCCGCGATGACGCACTTCTTCCCAATATTCGGCGATTTCGAAAAGCAAGTCGAGATCAAGGCCAGTATCATAGCGGCTTTCTTGCAAAGCGGCCACCAACATCTCAACCGCCGGCTGTGAGTTACCAAAAGCAAGAGGAGCGCTCGCCGTGTCAACGATAGCCGCACCAGCCTCTGCTGCCTTGATGTAGTTTGCCGGTGCCATGCCGCCCACATAGTGGCAGTGCAGGTGCAAAGGCAAGCCAATCTCAGCGTTGAACGCTTTTGTCATGCGCTCAGTGCGATAGGGCGTGAGCATGCCAGCCATGTCTTTGATGCAAATCGAATCTGCACCTAAGTCTTTGAGCTGCTGCCCATATTCGAGGAAAGAGTCGAGCGTATGAACAGGCGACATAGTGTATGAAATCGCGCCTTCAAAGTGTCCGCCGCATTCTTTGATAGCCACAGCATTATCCACCACATTGCGGATATCGTTGAGCGCGTCAAACACACGAAAAACGTGCACGCCATTGCGTTTGGCGGCCTTGATAAAACGGTTGCAGATTTCGCGCGAATAGTGTTTGTAACCTACGAGATTTTGCCCACGCGACAGCATAGAAAGCGGGGTATTTGGCGTGTTTGCTTTGATAGAGCGCAAACGCTCCCATGGGTTTTCGTCGAGAAAGCGCAGGCAAGTGTCAAAGGTCGCACCGCCCCATGCCTCGATAGCCCAATAACCAACCCTGTCCATTTTTGGCAAAATGGGCAGCATGTCACCAACCGGCATACGCGTAGCCCACAAACTTTGCTGGCCATCACGAATAGTAGTATCCATAATTTGAAGTCGTGGCATGAACTTACACCCCCTTTTGGTGGTTAATTAGTCAAAGATCGAAACCGAAATTATAGAACACTCAACGTGCGAGCGCAGGCAGACACGCGAAATTCACCTACAAGAAACACAAGGGCGCTTGTAAGCGGTGCGAGCAAAATATATGCCGGTGCTACTCATTCGCTCCCCAGTCCTGAGCTCGTCCAAAAAATATCAACGATATTTTTTTGACTCGTGCGGAAGGTCGCTCATGAGCACACCGGCATTTTATAAAACGAATTTTGACTCCCTGGTTGGCGTAGTAAGACAGCGAGAAACGCTCTCGCGGTCAGATTGGCGCGTTTCGCGGCTGAGCGTACTTTGTACAAACGCCCTGGTTGGCGTAGTAAGACAGCGAGAAACGCTCTCGCGGTCAGATTGGCGCGTTTCGCGGCTGAGCGTACTTTGTACAAACGCCCTGGTTGGCGTAGTAAGACAGCGAGAAACGCTCTCGCGGTCAGATTGGCGCGT
>CAYNWQ010000226.1:0-2700 GCA_964400955.1 uncultured Gordonibacter sp.
TCACGAGCCCCAACCAAAAAGTCGGTGTCGAAGCGAGCACATAGCACCACGCACGCACCAGTTTGTCAGGCCACCGTCCACGAAAAACCCCCGCGATGATGCCAAGTACAAACCCCATCACTCCACTCATGAGCCAAGCAAGCGTCATCAGAAGAAGCGAGGAGCCCGCGCGCGTCGCAATGACTGAAGTAACAGGCGCATTAAAGCGCAAAGATGTACCCATGTCTCCTTGGCACACGCTCACAAGCCACTTTATATAGCGCTCCCAAAAAGGCACGTCAACGCCCCAATACTCCTGCAACTGAGCGCGTTTCTCGGCACCCATCGACACATATGCCGCTTGCCCTACGTTAGCCTGCACTGGATCAATGGGGCTTGCGCTGACCAAGAAAAACACAACGAGACTCACGGCTAACATGAGCAGCACAAACTTGAGCACTTGTTTTCCCACGAAACGCGTCATAAACGCACCTGCAACTTTCGCACGCGCGCGAACTGCGCAGCGAAGAAGCCCTGCGTGTATTGCGAGGAAAGTGCCTGCGACTTTCGCACGCGCGCGAACTGCGCACCCGCACATTTTTTTCGCGCACGCATCATTTATGCCCACTCCCACGTGTCCACATTGTTAAGCAAAGACCAACCTTGCCCATGGGGGTGCGGTTTTTGCTCGGAAACACTCAAACCCTCTCGCACAAAATACAAATGGTCGATATTGGCAAGCCAGATCCAGGTGGAAGCACCTTGAGGAGCCACACCTGTGCCCGTCTCGCTATCCCATTGTGCACGCTGGTAAAACTCACAAGCTTCCTCGGTACTTGTCGCTGCAAGCGCCGCATCGAGATTTGCATCAACCTCGTCGCTTGCATAGCTCGCATAGTTTCCCCAGCCTCGAGAGTGCAAAAGTTCATACATTTCAACTGGCGAATTTGAACCCCAACCCCAAAGCACAGGTGAACTGTATTGGTGAGGATAGATATCGTCCCAGCTTGCACCCTTGATAGTTATCTCAATACCGAGTTCTTTCATTTGACTCGCAAAACTAGCCGCAAGCGCCTGGCGCACCGAGTCTCCCGCTGCATAGTAAAGCTCAATTGACGCCCGCGTGCCATCTTTTTCAAGCACGCCATCTGCGCCACTCACCCATCCGCCCGCGTCTAGTATTTCGCGGGCGTGCGTCTGATCAGGCTCTATTTGCATGTCGGGCGATGACCACGGCATACCATCTCCCACACTCCATGCTTCACTTCCCCAGCCCGATAACACCTCATCAATCATGCGCGCACGGTCTACGCCCCAGTTCATAGCTTGGCGCATTGCAAGGTCGCAGGTCACGTCGTTTCCGACCTCATAGCTCACATCGCCATCTGTTTTCTCAGGCGAACCGGCAGGCTGTGTAGGCAGCGAAATACCCCGCGAGTCAACTGACTTACAGCTCAGCAAGGCATAACTTTGAGGCACAGAACCTGCGAGCACAGCTGAGGTATAAGCCACATCCACCTGAGCAGCAGATGCAGCCGCAAGCGAAGCATCCTCGCTCATAAACAGCACCACCACGCGCTCGATTTTTGGCGCCTGACCGTAGTAGAGCGGATTTGCACGCAAGATAACCTGTTGACCCTTATCCCACTGCTCAAGCATATAGCGCCCGCTCCCTATGGGGTTTTCGCCATAAGCATCGTCGTAGGCATGCTCAGGCACGATGCCAAGCACCGCAAGCGTGTAAAGGAGGGCACTGTTAGGCGTTTTCATATGGATAATTACGGTGGTGTCATCTGTAGCCTCGGCGCTTTCAACACTCGAGAGGTCAGCCTGCGCAGCAGCAGAGTCTTTGATAGCGTTTAAGGTAAACACAACATCACGTGCGCTCAAGGCGACACCATCAGAAAAGACCACGTCATCACGCAAATTGAAAGTCCAGGTGAGACCATCTGCACTACACTCGTAACTCGTCGCAATATCGCCCTCAAACTCGAGATCGACGTTAGTTGTAATGAGCGTGGACTGGATGAGCGGTTCGTGTACATGCTCTCCGCAACCCCACGCAACTAAAGGGTTAAAACCAGCGGCAGGCTCTGAAGTGGTCGGCATGGCAACAATTACTTGTGTCTGGGCACTCGCCTCGTCGGCGCCTGCACTGGCGCCCGAGCCTGCGCCCGTACTGTTTGCACTATCGCCTCCTGTGCATCCCTGCAAGCAGGCGGCAAGCGCGCCGCCCATAGAGCACACGATGGCACAAGACCCTGCGTATTTCGCAAAGTCTCGTCGCGAAATCATGGCCGAACTCCTCGTGTCTTGTACGAGTATGTTTATCATGTCTTGCGCGAGCGCATTCTTCATGTCTTGGGCCAACCGAGTACTTTTTTGTCTCTGCACCGCGTCCCCCTAGTGTATCGTCTAGCTAAAACGCGTGACACTATAGCACGGGCACGTATCAGAAGTGTTACGAATTTGAAATTTGTAACTTTTTAGAACGGCTAAAGGCTTTGCGATGCCTCATCGGTTTTTGGAGTTTCGTCAAACTCTAACACCTCGCCAGCTTTTAGAGTTTCGCCAACCTCTAGCGCCTCGCCAGTCTACGACTCTTCGCCGGCCTTAGAGCTTTGTGGCGCCTCGCCAGTCTCTAGGATGCGCAACAGAGCCTCTTCGTTAAGCACCGGCACACCAAGACTTATCGCCTTGTCGTATTTGCTACCAGCAGAC
>CAYNWQ010000227.1:0-2699 GCA_964400955.1 uncultured Gordonibacter sp.
ATCAAATACTTCAATAAACTCAGTAGATGTGCTCGTTGTTGGAGCCGTATAAGGTACCGCTACACCACCGGCGTCTATCGGCACACGCGTCATGCCGCGGTTACCAGCCGGTGAGTCATAAGCTCCCACCATGGCAGACAAGATACCAAGAGCACGGAAATTTTGCAGTGAGTTACCACATTGCTCGGGTGCGAGCTGATAGTGTAGGCCGCCATTGGCAAAGCGCGGGTCAAAACGCGATCCTGCCCACGCCTCGACAGCAGCTTCTATGAGCTCGGGCTCTACATCACATATCTCTCCGGTGTATTCGGGGGTGTATTTCGACACGACGTCGTCCCAGTATTTTTGCCACACACTTTTGACTTTGACAGTGCGACCGTCCTTAAGAGTAACCTCGCCTTCATACCAAAGCTCCGGCTCGCGTTCGACGTCAAACTGCGTTGGGTCAGGTATACGGCCCGACACATCACCATCATCGCCTGCACCTTCCATGTCTCCTGAAGGACGCACATAGTCGGTAAAGGTAGTAGGGATGTTGTGCTGGGTTTCGCCTTCCCAAAGTCCGATGTTTTCATCAGCATCAAAATAGGTCAGGCAGTCGTTTAAGCTATCCCACACCATAAAGCGAGAAACGCTGCCGCCTTCTATCAAGTCGCACTCACGCAAAAGGCGCGTTTTCACATGAAGTCCATTGCCTTTGGTAAATTTGCCAGTAAAGAAGGGGTCATGTCCCCACTCGAGGTCTTCGCAATACAAAAACGGTCCGTTGCTCCAGCGCGTGCAAAACGTGTGATCTTCCCAGCCGTTTTTCATCACGAGATGTGTCCAACCAAGCGCCATAGCGCCGTCAGTGCCGGGACGCAACTGCAGGTGAATATCAGCCTCTTTGCCTTCGTTATTAACGCGAGGGTCTATGAGGATGTATTTCTCGCAGCGCGCAATAGTTTCGGTAATGGTGCGGCAGGTGTCATCGTAGTTTGAAATCGAAGGACCGGTGCCCCACTGCACATACACCTTAGGAAAGCCCACGGTCTCATGGAAAAAGATACCGTTTTCGATAGTAAGCGACCCAGCATCACGACGAATGCCTTTACAAATCTGAGCCGCACCATGACCATTAAGCGAACCATAAAGTTTACCGAGACGGGACGCACCCATACCCCAGAAACGCGAGGTACCCGTCATGGTCATAATACCTGCTCCGCCATACTTGTCTTTTACTTCGCTAAATTTCTCATGACAAGTGCTTATTGCCTCGTCCCACGAGATGCGCACCCAACCGGGGTCTTCACCTTTAGGATTAGTGCGTTTAAGTGGATAGTGCAAACGATCCGGATGGTATGCAGCCTGGATAGAAGCTTGTGCTTTTGTGCAGCAGTTGCCGTTTGACTGATACGCGCTTTCGTCACCTTCGACTTTTACTGCGCGACCGTTTTCAACAGTCACCCACACACCGCATTCCATCTTGCCGCATCCGCGACATGCTGTGCGCACACGCTTAACTTGTGCACTTGACACTTCTTCGGTCTGCGCGATTGCTTGGTAGTTTGGCAGTGCAGATATGCTCGCCAAACCAGCTACGGCAGCTGCAGCTTTGAGAAAAGTACGTCTGGTGCTCGTTAAATTGATGTGCATGTTTTCTCCTCTCCTTGTCTTGTTATGTAGGCATTACTTCGCACGTTACTTGTTTGCGTAAATGTTTTTCAGCGTGCCTACGCTACTGATTTGCGCAAGCACCTATGTATGCCTGCGACGCTAGAATAGAAAAGATGAGACCCATCTGTCATGACACCAAAGAACGAGATACGGTATGAATCTGAGTATGAAACCGCACTCGTCCTCTGCGATTTTTCTTTCTCATACCCCTCATACCTCAGTATGATTTCCGCTCTTGAGGTACAAATTCCACGTCACTTTTAGTAGGCATTGCTTAAATTGGCGTTATAATGCAGGTGTTTGCTTCTCGCAGTAGGATAAGCAGCAAATGTAGGGGGAAACGAGGAATACACTATGGGGAAACCTGCTCCATTTTTGCTAACAGAAAAGACGTTTCAATCAGTGTCTGGTGCCACCGTTGGCGCCTTTGGACTCGGGATGGCCTTTTTCACCTATGAAGCGATGCGCATGTCTTCTTTACGCAGCGTAGAGGTTGCAAGCAATTTTTCGGGATACGGGTCTGCAGCTTCTGTGCTGATATTGATATTTTTTGCTTACGTGTATCGCAAATATCCTGCTTTTCGCTTACATCGCAGACCAGTTGTGGGATTTCTCATAGCTTGTATGTCAGCTCTATCGATGGTGACGCTCTACGACGGCGGCTTTTGGCCAAGCTCTATCCCGCTTTTATGTGCAGCGCGCATCATTAACAACATAGCGCAGGTATTGATACTTTTATGCTGGGTAGAGCTACTTGCTCCACTTAAAGCTCGCCACGTCGCAGTACTGGTATCACTTGCTTTTATAATACTTGGGCTCCTCAGCGCATTTTCAGCATGCCTGCGCGACTACACCGCTTGCATCATCGTAGCAACTATCCCCATACTTTCCATGGTATGCCTCTACTGGTTTAAAGATATGCGCAATTCTCTCGATGAGCCCATGGCACAACGCTCGGCTAACGCCTTTTCTATGTTTCAGGTGGATGAATCGCTTTTAAGGGGTAGCGCTGAGGCCAAAAAGATAAGCGCTCCTTTTCTTTT
>CAYNWQ010000228.1:0-2679 GCA_964400955.1 uncultured Gordonibacter sp.
CAAACGGCGTGTGGGCGTTATGCAAACGTGCTATACGGTTTATACAAATGATGATAGTCTTGCCATGCGATTTTGTCATGTTTTTCCTCAGGCATGTAGTGGCTGGATAATTGCTAGCGATAATAAAGAATTCTTTTCGATAAAAGCTATTCGTGGTGATGATGGCTTATTTTCTTTTATGGAAAATGGCAATTTAGTTGCAAGTGAAATGGAAGTTGAGGAAATTTCTTACAGTATTATGCAAACGATTAGTAATCGTTTTTGCGAGCATGTTAATAAGGATGTCTTCGTTGCTCATGCTGCCGCTTTGCGTATAAATAAAAGCGTAGTGCTTTTAATGGGAAAGTCATGCGCGGGCAAGACAAGTCTAGCGGTTGCATTTTCGCGTTTTGCTTGTTTGATGGGAGACGAATGCGTCTTAATTGACATTAAGAATGGAAGCGCGAGATGCGAAAACTTCCCGATACAGATTAAGGATGTAAATACTGATATACGTGAGTATCTTGGATGGCCAGAAGGTCTTGCTATGAGGGGCGGACCGCATGGAGGAACTCATTACTATCCACGATCTTGTGCAAATGCTGATAGCAGCCCTGAGAAAGATAGTGTCATTTCTTGCATTGTTTTTCCTGAATATGATCCTCTCGTTGATAAAGTTATTATAGATGGGATCGAACACTCATGTCTTGTTGGATCAATCTTGAGTTCGTTTCAAGGAGACTGTTCTCCAGCTTTGGCCTTAAAGGCTTTTGTGCATATGGTATCTGATTATGACATCGACATGGTTCGGCTGCGTTATGGCAATGCAGCTGTAGCTGCGGATGTTTTATATGACTATTTAACGAATAGGGATAAGAACAAGTTATGACTACGCAATTTAAATTGGCGACTGGTGTAGCAGTTGAGGAAGTGGGAGGGATTGCTGTCCTGACGACCGAAACGGGCGATGCTGCTGTGCTGAACGCAACCGCATACTCGATGCTTGAATTTGTGTTGGCGGATTTTAGTACTGCCTCAGATTGTATGATGGCAAAATATAATGTTTCCAAAGATGAAGTTTTTGATGATCTCAATGCTTTTGTTGCAAGGCTTTGTGGTTTGGGTTTGCTGAAAGAGATTATCTAGCTACTTACAGCTACGAGATTACAGGCGTCACATCTGAAGTTCGAAGCTTATATAAGTAATTGATTGCAAGGATTTATAAGGTGAATTATAAAAATTATAGGCACACATATTGGTAAATGGAGCAGTGTAACATCTTGCTGCAAACGATGTATAAAATTTGAAAGTAAGCTAATACAAAAAATTCTCAAGGGTATCGCGGGGAAGTCTGCTATAATTTTCGGGCTGACCTCGTCGGGACGTGGCGCAGTCTGGTAGCGCGCCTGCTTTGGGAGCAGGATGTCGCAGGTTCGAATCCTGTCGTCCCGACCATTTTTATTGCAGCGATAAAGTGCGGTTGGCGATGTAATTGCTTATGTGCAGATAAAAGCGTAAGCAGTTTATTAAGTCGGCGTTGGTGCATTGCGGTATACGTCGCATTTGCGGGCGTAGTTCATTGGTAGAACCCGAGCCTTCCAAGCTCGTGAGGCGGGTTCGATTCCCGTCGCCCGCTCCATGTAAAATACGAGGTCAGGGCATAAAACCTTGACCTCGTTTTGTTTGAAAACCAAACGATAGCGCAAACGTTGTTGCAAATAACGGCATAAATTGCAAAGCGAGCGTTGTGCAAACGTAGTGTTTATCTGTATGTTAGCGCACTGAAGTGCAAAAATGAGAAACGTGAACGCATGCTAGAGGTAGTGGAAGGAAATAATACGATGCAAGTGAGTCTTTCTGGTCGTAACTTTTTGAAGTTGCTTGATTTTACGCCCGATGAAATACGCTATCTTATTAGCCTTTCTAAGCATTTTAAGGAGCTCAAAGCGGCAGGCGAGCCTCATAGATACCTTGAGGGTAAAAATATTGTTCTGCTGTTTGAGAAAACCTCTACACGTACGCGCTGCTCTTTTGAAGTGGCGGGGCATGATTTGGGTATGGGTGTAACATATCTTGACCCTAAAAGTTCTCAGATGGGAAAGAAAGAATCTATCGAGGACACAGCGCGCGTGCTCGGGCGCATGTTTGATGGCATAGAGTACAGAGGCTATGGCCAAGAAATCGTTGAAGAGCTCGCAGCGTGTGCTGGCGTGCCGGTATGGAATGGTCTTACCACCGAGTTTCATCCTACGCAAATGATTGCAGATATGCTTACTTTAACGGAGAACTTTGGTGATGACTTGGCGGGTCTTAAGCTCGTATTTATGGGCGATGCGCAAAATAACGTTGCAAATTCACTCATGGTAGTTTGCGCTAAACTCGGCCTTCATTTTGTGGCATGCGGACCACAAAGTCGTATGCCAGAGCAAGATTTGGTAGAGAACTGCCGTGCACTTGCGCAGGAAAGTGGCGGCAGTGTGACGCTTACTGATGATACAAAAGAGGCTTGTGCGGGCGCCCATGTAATTTACACTGATATATGGGTTTCTATGGGTGAGGCAGAAAGCCTTTGGGAAGAGCGCATAAAGCTCCTTTCTTCTTATCGTGTAACTCAAGAGCTCATGGATATTGCGGCGCCTAATGCTATCTTTATGCATTGCCTTCCGTCTTTTCACGATACGAAAACTACTATCGGTGCTC
>CAYNWQ010000229.1:0-2647 GCA_964400955.1 uncultured Gordonibacter sp.
GGTTGTGTCGGCTTGACGGCCGGCGAAATAAATCCTCAAGGAGAACATGGCTAAACAACGTAAAAAATTGCTAATCGTGGACGGGTATAACGTGTTGCGCTCAGGCAGTCGTTATAAGGGCATCACTGAGCCTGATTATACCGACGACACCTTTAATACCGCACGTGAAGCGCTGATAAACGACGTCATTAACTTTGCGGGAAAAGATTGTCGCGCCATCATCGTGTTTGATGGCGCCAAAAACGCTTACTCAACAGGGGAGGCGCAAGTTATAGGTGGCGTGCGTATCATGTTTAGTCCGGCGGGTTCTTCCGCTGATAAGGTTATAGAAAAGCTCGCACATGACGCACGCGAGCGTGAGATAGAGACGCTTGTGGTGACAAGTGATGCTACCATCCAAGACACGGTTTTCGGGTTTGGCGTTGACCGCATGAGTGCAAATGGATTTTCGCGTGAGGTCGCTGCGTATTACGAGGATGCGCGTCTCGATGAGACCCCAAAAGTCGCTAAGAAAAATACTGTTTCCGATCGCATCAACGCTAGTACACGAGCAAAGCTCATTGCCCTGCGCGATGGCATCCGTTAACCGAGTGCTTTCTTTTACACCTTCGCGCATCCACCCATCTCACATCTCTTACCTCCCTACATCAGGAATTCCCTTGGTTTAAAAGGGACGTGCCTTGTGTTGCTCGAGCTTCTTGAGTAACATTGCACAGGTAACGAAAAGAAATGAGCTTGCATGGATAAGTTTTTCCGAGGAATAATTGCGCATAAAAAAGCCGTGGTCGCTGTCTTTTTGATGGCTGCGGTTGTATGCGCTTGCCTTATTCCTTTCGTAAAAACCAACTACAACATGGTGGATTATTTGCCTGAAGAGGCGCAGTCAACCACGGCCGTAGCTATCATGTCAGAAGAGTTTACAAGTTCAGTGCCTAATACCAATGTGCTCGTACATGACGTGACTATCGCGCACGCTCTGGCGCTAAAACAAGAGATCTCTGAAATCGATGGCGTCGAGAGTGTGCTCTGGCTCGATGATGTGGTTGATGTGGCGGTGCCGCTTGAGGTGGCAGATAAAGATACGGTTGAGGCCTACTATCGAGTAAACGAGGACGCGAATACCAATGCTACGTCCGCTGTCGTCTCAACCACAGGCATCTCAACCACAGGCACCTCAACCACAAGCACCTCAACCACAAGCACCTCAACCACAGGCACTTCCACCTCCGCCTCCACCTCCGCTACATCCTCTACTGGCACCGCGCTTTTCCAAGTCTCTATCGCAGACGGCAAAGAGGGAGTCGCTATACCAGCGTTGCGCGACCTTGTCGACCGCGAAAGCGCCGATAACGCTGCAGCAGGTGGAGCAGGCGAGGCTAACGCGGTATCGGGAGAGGCGATGGAAACCGCGCAGATGCAGGAAAGCACAGTTGAAGAAGTGCTTGGCGCTATAGTTATCATCGTGCCTATCATTTTGTTTTTGCTTATCATATCTACGATGTCTTGGATTGAGCCGGTCCTTTTTATCGCAGCGATAGGCGTGTCTATCCTCATCAATATGGGCACCAATATCATACTTGGTCAGGTGTCGTTTATTACCTATTCGGTCAGCCCTATTTTGCAGCTGGCGGTATCGCTTGATTATGCGATATTTTTGCTGCATGCTTTTGCGGCTGAGCGAGAAAATGCGCCGAGCGTTGACGAAGCGATGGTGCGCGCGTGTAAACGCTCTGCGTCAACTATCGCGGCAAGTGCCACGACGACGCTTTTTGGCTTTGCAGCACTAGCCTTTATGAAGTTTGAAATTGGCGCTGACCTTGGACTCAACCTTGTTAAAGGCATCGTGTTTAGTTTTGTGAGTGTGATTGTATTTTTGCCAGCGCTCACGCTTTTGCTCTACAAGCTTATCGACAAAACGGTTCACCGGCGCTTTATGCCGACGTTCAAAAATGTCGACAAAGTCTTATCGCGCGTGCGTATACCGGCGCTTTTGTTAGTGCTCGTAATTGCAGTGCCCGCTTTCTTAGGTCAAGCGCACACGCAATTTACTTACCAAAACGCTTCTCCTGATCCCGATTTGCGTCCTGGGCATGACACCCAGATGGTTACCGATGAGTTCGGTCGGCAAAACCCCATGGTTGTGCTCGTGCCTTTAGGAGACGTGGCGGCAGAGTCTGCTCTGACGGACGTACTCGCACAACTCGATCACGTGAGTAATGTGGTCTCTTATGCAAATTCGGTCGGTGCAACTATACCCTCAGAGTTTCTCGATGACGACATAACAAGTCAGTTTTATTCGCAAAATTGGGCGCGCATCATCGTCTATCTTGATACCGAATTTGAAAGTGACGAGGCTTTTGCGAGCGTAGCTGCGGTGCAAAATACTGCCTCTCAGTATTACGATACCTACTACACCGCAGGTCAGTCGGCCAATCTTTACGATATGAAAAATATCGTAGATGTGGATAACGTCACGGTGAGTTTGGTTGCGGTGTTTGCGATACTTTTGGTGCTTTTGTTTACGTTTCGCTCGATTGCGCTGCCGCTGATATTGGTGCTCACTATCGAGGCGGGCATTTGGATAAATCTCGCTACGCCGTATTTTGCGGGCGATACCGTAAACTTTATCGGGTACCTCGTTATCAAC
>CAYNWQ010000230.1:0-2607 GCA_964400955.1 uncultured Gordonibacter sp.
CGCACTTACCGCACTCGTGGTAGTAGGAGATGGCAAAGGCCGCGTAGGTGTTGGCATGGGTAAATCGCAAGAAGTGCCTATCGCTATTAAAAAAGCTGTGGAGGATGCCAAGAAAAACATGTTCAGTGTGCCGATCACTGCAGAGGGCACGCTTCCTCATGAAATCATGGGTGAGTACGGTGCAGGTCGTGTGTTCATCAAGCCGGCTTCTCCTGGTACTGGTGTTATCGCAGGTGGCCCTGTGCGTGCCATCATGGAGCTTGCGGGTGTGAAAGACGTCTTTGCAAAGTCTTTGGGTACTAACAACGCCATGAATATCGTCAAAGCCGCAGCTGAGGGTTTGAAGCAGATGCAAAGCCCGCAAGAGGTTGCTGCACGCCGTAACGTGTCGGTGTCGCAAATCTTCGGAACGAAGGAGAGCGCATAATGGCAAACGCAAAGAAAAAGACCTTGCGTCTGACGCAGGTAAAAAGTTCTATCGGTCGCCCGAGTGACCAAGAAAAGACACTGAAATCACTCGGTCTTGGTAAGATTGGACGCAGTGTTGATCAAGTTGACAACGACAGCGTTCGTGGCATGATTTTTAAGGTCAAGCATCTTATTAAAGTCGAAGAGATTTAAGGTTTAGCGTGTCAGCGAGCTTTGCTTGAGTAGCTGACGCGACAAATTGGATAATTGATAGTGCCAACTTATAGGACAGTTAAATATTTTGGCGCAAATATAATCTAATTAAGGTATAATGCTTGCTTGGTGCGCGTCTATGCGCCAAGCAAGCTTTTTGGAAGTTGGCTGGCGGCGAGCTGCCAGCAATAGGCGGATGAGCCTATAGCGATAGCAAGGAGTTTAAAAATGGAATTAAAAGATTTGAAACCAGCTGAAGGATCTCGCAAAGATCGCAAACGTGTAGGTCGCGGTAACGGCCCTGGTGTTGGTAAAACTGCCGGACGCGGCATGAACGGCCAAAAGTCACGCGCTGGCGGCGGTAAGGGTGCCGGCTTTGAGGGTGGACAAACCCCTCTCGCACGTCGTCTACCTAAACTTCCTGGTTTTAAAAATATCAACCGCGTTGAGTACCTTCCCGTTAATGTAAAACGCCTCGAGGAGAAATTTGAAGCGGGCGATGTGGTTGACGGAGAGAGCCTAAAGGCTAAGGGTATTATCAAGCATGCCGATGCTTTGGTTAAGGTGCTTGGTGATGGCGAGATTACGAAGGCTTTGACCGTAAAGGTTGATAAGGTATCTGCTTCTGCGAAAGAAAAAATCGAAGCAGCTGGAGGAAAGGTAGAAGAACCTTGCTAAGCTCTATTGTTGATGCTTTTAAGGTTCCGGAGCTGCGCAAGAAGATACTCTTTACGTTAGCTATTCTTGCGTTGTACCGATTTGGTGCATATTTACCGGTACCGGGCATTCCTTTTAACGAATTTGCTCAACAGTTCACCGATGCTGGTGGCGTATCTATGACCATGCTTGACTTATTCACCGGTGGTGCTCTTTCTAACTTCTCGGTGTTTTCGTTAGGCATCATGCCCTACATCACGGCTTCAATTATCATGCAACTTATGCAAGGCGTAATTCCGGCCGTTGGTCGCTGGGCAAAAGAAGGAGAGACTGGCCGTCGCAAGATTACCCAAGTTACTCGTTATTTGACACTAGGTCTTGGTCTTATCAACGCAATTGGTTACTTGCTTTTGTTTAAGTCTCCACAATACGGCGTGGTATTTTCAACTGAAGTGCCTGAGATTTTGACAGACATTATCGTAGTCTTTACGCTCGTTGCTGGTACTGCTTTCATCATGTGGATGGGCGAGCTTATCACACAGCGCGGCGTAGGTAATGGCATGTCGCTCATCATCTTTACGAGCATCGTATCTCGCGTACCTTCTTCGATTTTCTCTTCTATCAGCCTTACTGCCGATACAGGGATGGGTATCGCGATTACTATCCTTATCTTGGTAGTCGTGCTCGTATGTATCCCGCTCATTATTTTCTTTGAGCGTGCACAGCGTCGTATCCCTGTAAACTATGCAAAGCGCGTACAGGGTCGCAAAATGATGGGTGGACAATCAACCTACATTCCTTTGAAGGTCAATGCTGCAGGCGTTATCCCAATCATCTTTGCAAGCTGCATTATTTATTTCCCGGCGCAGCTCGCTGCATTGTTTAATGTGGGTTGGCTCACCGCAGTAGCTGATGCGATTTCGACTGGTTGGATTAACTGGATTTTGACGCTTGTGCTCATCGTGTTTTTTGCGTATTTCTACACCTCGATGGTGTTTAACCCCGAAGAAACCGCAGATAACCTGCGCAAGCAAGGCGGGTTTATCCCTGGCGTACGTCCCGGTTCTAATACGGTTACCTATATCAAAAACGTATTGAATCGCGTGACGCTCCCAGGTGGTATATTTATTGCAGCTATCGCTGTTATCCCGTCAATGCTTTTCTATTTCACCAACAACCAGCTTATCCAAGCTTTTGGTGGTACGTCAATCCTCATCATGATTGGCGTTGCTCTCGACACTATGAGTAAGGTTGAGAGCCAACTCAAGATGCACAACTACGACGGATTCTTCAAATAATTCAGTTCCGGCGGTCTACCGACCGCCGGAA
>CAYNWQ010000231.1:0-2605 GCA_964400955.1 uncultured Gordonibacter sp.
TGCGTAGCACTATTAGTCCTCGGCGCTGTCCTCTTGAGCGGTCTTTGCGCGTGCATGCGCTGCGCCGGCTGCTACACCAGCTGCACCTACCGCAAGCGCTGCCGCAGCAAGCACCGCACCAGACGCGTCATCTCCCGTAGCTGGCATATGATTTTGTGAGTCCGCAGTCGCGCCTGCGTCGCTCGCTGGCGTATTGCCTGTTACTTCACCGCCCACCGGAGTGTCACCTGTACTTTCAATCTCATAGCGAGCAGGCAGAGCAGAAAAACCACTCGCCACACCAGAAACGCTCTGGACTTCAAGCTCAAACGGACGCTTGCGCGGGTCAACAATCTGTTGCACCGACGCACCAAAGAGCGCCTCAGAAAACTCATCAACTTCAAGCCAAGATAAATAATCAGCCTCTGCTCGAAGTGCCTCTACTTGCGCACCCGCGCCACCAGCACCCGCGCCACTCTCGCCAGCCACCGTGCCAGCAGCTACAGCAGCAGCCTCTTTCGCGTCGTTTACCTGCGCAAACACCGCAGCTGGCGTAGCATCATTTGCATAAGGATTAGAACGCGGATTACTCAGTTGCACCTTAAACTCAGTTGAGCCGCTATAGCCCTCAGGCATCGTAAAACTAAAGCGATACTTTCTCATAAAACCAGGCCATAAAATGCCCGAAGTATCACGTATATCTTCAATAAACGTAGTAGAGAGCGTGCCGTCATCGTTATAAACCGGCTCATCTATCGCATTGCGCTCTACATGGTAGTTATCAGCCGACTCCTGCAGATAAGCGCGCAAATCAAAGTATGCTTGCTCATGTATCACTTTGCCTGCATCGTCAGTCACGCTCACCGTAAAGCCGGTGATAAGCGCGTTGCCCACATTGCTTACTTCAACGAAAAAGCCCAGTTCATCCCCTGCTGCAGCAAAAGGAGACTCAGCTTCAGCGCTCTCGCACTGCACGGCAATCACGTCGGGCACCGACACCTTATACACGTCGCATTTTGCGGCATCGATGTCAGTGATAGAGGTCATCACAAAATCGCGTGAACCATTTTTGCAACTCAGCACACTTACGCTGTCAGGATGAAAAGACAGGCGCGCAATAGGATAAAACTCGTGATAGGCACCGATTGAGTCAATCCAGCGCGACTCGTAAAGCTGATACACCGGCTCAGAAACACTATTGGTCAAAGACGCGCCGCCGTAGTTGGCGCCTGTATCAGCGCAATAGTGCACGCTGCTAAAGAGCTGCGCGCCGCCTTCGAGCAAACTCGCTACGTCATCTGGAATCTCGTTCGGCGAGCCTTCGCTCACATGCACACTGTAGAGACGTTTACCATCAGCCGAAGCAATGCAGTCGGCCTCAGTCGAGTAGCCGTCAACCTCTTCTACCAGCAATTTTCCCTGCGTTGCATCGTATTTTACGACGCGATTTTTCTTTTCGCATGCCACCTTGCTTGTCATTGGGCACGTGAACAGCACCTCGGTATCCTGGCAGCCGCGCCGCGAAATAGATGCTACCTTGCCAAATCCCACTTGGCTATCGCAATATGTCTCGAAGTTATGGAATCTAAACGAACGAACGAAGCCAGTGCCTGCACATTTGCTGCCACCTCGCCAAGCAAGTATAGTGTGCACACAAGCCGAATCATCATGCATAACCTCAGCCGAGCGATTTTCGCTCGAAACTTCAAACGTTCCTTCCACCAAAAGATTGCATGGAACCAATACAGAAACATCAGCCATCGTGTCAAAAGAAATATCTTTAGCGATAGCGTTTCCCCACTGGCTAAACGTTGAGATATAGATACCCGTATTAGTAATCAAGTCAGGACCTTTGCGGAAATAGTAAAAACAATAGCGGCACGGATAGGTCGCATTAGGATTTGCGCTACCTTGTACAAGCGCGCGAGGATGATAGGTCGCTATATCTTTCGAAAGCAGATTGTTGAGGGAGTAAGTCCAAAGCGGCGCTGCAGTATTGATATCCCACGCCATAAAGCTAACGAATTGCTTAGCCATCGCTTGGTCAAAAGTGATGTCGGTGTTACCTTCTAAAACAATACTCGTAACCGCCAAAGCCAAGACCACACGCCCGTCATGTACGACAACATCGATGTCAAAATCAACGTCAGCGCGGTTTGCCGTCGCTATACCACTTGCGTTGAAATCAACGACCTGCTCAGTGCCAAAGGTGTGCTTTTCTGTGTCCCAGAGGCACACACATACGCGGCTGCGCGCATATGTTTTTTCGCCGTCAGAAACTTGCACGGTAACGAGGCGCGCCATGACGATATTGTCCTCGGGGTCTTTGCAGTAGGCAGCGTTTCCTACAAAAGTACGCATACGTGCATCGCTATACACGTCGCCATAGAGTTTGACCTGCTCAGTTGGTACAAGGCCAAGGTGAGGGTTATAGGTAGAGACCTGCGCGAAATCGGCTTGAGTACCGGTGAGCGCAAGGTCGCTTGTACCTGTCGCGCCGACGCGCAGTTTGCCCGACGTGCCATCGAGTGCAGCATAAGGACTTGCAAAACCCGACGCGCTCGCAGGACCCGCGGCGATAAGACCAACAGACACGCTGGCAGGTGCGCGCAATTTGGTGCGCGTA
>CAYNWQ010000232.1:0-2601 GCA_964400955.1 uncultured Gordonibacter sp.
GCCTAGGTGCGAAAAACGCTTACGTGCTTGGTGGCGAAAGCGCTGAGTCAAGCGCGGTTGTCGCAGCACTCAAAGACAACCTGGGCTTAAATGTTGAACGCATCGCGGGCGACACACGTCAAGGCACGGCAGTAAAGATTGGCGAGGTTGTTGCGCAAAAAACTGAGGTATCGACCGTTATCGTTTCAAGTGGCATGAGCCCATGGGACGCTTTGTCGGTAAGCCCTTACAGCTACGCAAAGACTGCTCCAATTTATCTCACCGAGTCTGACGGTACTCTCTCTGACGCAACTGTTGCTGCTATCAAAGCAACGGGTGCGACAAATGTTGTTATCGTTGGTGGCGCGAGCGCAGTAGCCGAGAGTGTCACCGAACAACTTGCGGGCTTGACCTGCGAGCGCTGGAGCGGCGCTGACCGTTATGCAACGTGCGCCGAGATCGTGAAACACGAGCTCGAAGCTGGCATGACGATACAATATGCTGCTGTGGCCACGGGTCTGAAATTCCCCGATGCTTTGGCTGGCGGCGCATTGTGCGGCGCTAACAACTCCATCATGTTGATGACTGATGGCACGAGCACTGATTTGCTCGACAGCATCATTGTGTCAAAGAAAGATGAGCTAAATACGCTCTATCTGCTTGGTGGTACTTCTTCAATCTCGCAAGAGTTTGAGGACTACGCCAACAAAGAGCTTCTTTAGTTCTGTTTGTTACTGAGGCGGCGTGCGTTTGCGCGCCGCCTCAGGGCGTTTTTTGTCTGGATTGCGCGCGCTGCATTTTGGCACGCGCTCTGACTTGAGTTTCGGGACGTTTGTCCTGATAAGTTTATTTATCGCCCTTGTGGTAGCTGGGTCGCGCTTTTTGTTTGCGCGACATTTGAGCACTTCAATGGCGGCAAATAAATAGCTAGAACACTTAGATAACATTTAGTGCTACAGACCTATTTGCCACACGAGGAGTTTTATGACGAAAAGTACTCAAACAAAGGAGGTGTGTTTTTAGTTTATGGGGGATAAAAACACACATACTTCGCGCGCGAGGCGTTTTGCCCACGAGGCGTTTTGTACCTTTCTCGCGTTTGCGCTGACCTTTACGTGCTCGTTTTCTGTGCAGGCGGCTTTTGCGTCGGGCGCGAGTGCCACATCGGGTGACATTGACACAGCTGCAACGTCTGCAGCTCAGGAAACGCGTGAGCTCTCTGCGCTCGTTGGCGAAGACGACGAGGGAGATGTGCTCGAGCAATACGTAGCAGACCTCTCTGTCACTATGATGTATGACGAGCGCGAGACTACGCTCGGTTATGTCTCGAGCGAAAAAGAACCCGATACCCTTGAGCTCAGCAAAAAAGCTCAGACAGTGGACCTTTACGGTATTTGCTGGTGGAACGATGGCACAAGTGAGCGCAACCCTGTGGGTATCACCTTTGAGTCGTCTGACACGACGGTTGTAACAGTTGACAACTCAGGAAAAGTAACAGCACGCGCTGACGGCGAGGCAAAGATCACCGTCTCCATGACGAAAAACACCCAGACTGGTGAGCCTCTCAAGCTCGTCGTGCCTGTCACCGTATCAGGCCAAGCTGGCAAAACTATCACAGATATCTCAATTTATTGTCCTGATCATACAGACACTGACGTAATACTTTTCAATACCGTCGAAAAAAGCAAGGTCTACCTGCAGTTTTATGCATTGGTAACGCTCGAAGATGGTACAGTTTACGACACGGCTAATGGCAAGTTATCCGCTCAAGATGCCGACCTAGAAGACCTTGCCTGGGCCGTTAGCGACTCACAAATCGGTGCTATCGAATCAACTACCGGCGAGTATCGACAACTAGCTTATGGCACCTTAAGCGTGACGGCCTACACGTCAGATTACTCGCTTTCGGGACAATACATCACCGTCACGGTCGAAGACCCCGACGGTAGTGACGATGCGCATCCTCAAGACACTCTGACGGTACACATCGAGTATGAAAGTGCACCTGAAGGCGCCATTACTATACCGGACAAGGTCTACACGCGTTCAGACCTTGCGTCACTTGGTACTATGACTGAGACTTACACGCTTTGCGGCTCAGGTTCGGCCTCGCAGGCGACTGGCTATGGCGTAGCGTTGCGTAATTTGTTGGTAGATGCTTGCGGCACCGTTGAGGGCGAAGATCTTAACGCTATCGCTTCGATAAAATTTCTCTCAGGTGCAGACCGAGCCAATTTCACCACTTCTATTAGCGACCTTTTTAAAACGAGATATTGCTATGACGCGGCGAGCTATGTGGTAGGCGTGCAGTCTATCGTAAAAAGTGTCGAGCCGATGCTTGCATTTGAAAGCAATTGGATATCGGTGTATTCGGCAGCAGAAGGTACCAGCAAAGCGATAACTAACGACACGCAGTTTCGTTTGCTTCTGGGTTCGAGTTCACTCACCGATGCCACATCTGGTCACTCCATCAAATGGATCAATCGCATAGAAATCACCTTGGCAGGCTCTGCGCCAGTGGGAAATGATGAACCCGAAGAGCCCGATGATCCCGAAGACCCAGACGATCCTGAAGAGCCCGAGAAAACCAAAGAAGCATCCGGGGGACAAATCTTGGCCATT
>CAYNWQ010000233.1:0-2573 GCA_964400955.1 uncultured Gordonibacter sp.
AGGCCAGAATCATGCAAAATATCGAGCACATCCATACGACGCGCAACGCTGCCATTTATAAGGTATTCACTTTCACCGTTTCGATACATGCGCCGCGTGATGGCAACTTCAGAAAAATCAACCGGCAATGTGCCATCAGTGTTATCTAACACCAAATCCACTTCAGCAAGTCCGGTTGCTTTTCGCGCAGAAGAGCCCGCAAAAATAACGTCTTCCATAGCTTGACCACGCAAATGTTTTGCATTGCGCTCGCCAAGCACCCACAAAACTGCATCCGAAATATTTGATTTTCCCGAGCCATTTGGGCCTACAATTGCGGTAATGCCTGGTTCAAGTGTTAGCACACTCCTGTCAGCAAACGATTTAAATCCCTTTAATACCAGCGACTTTAAATACATAGACGCTTATCCTTGCTTCTTTTGTTTTGCGCCCTCGCGCTCAGTTTTTTTACGAGCACGCGCATCTGCCTTTGCTGCTGCTTTTTCGGCTTTCGCCGCAGCAGCAGCCGCTTTTGCGGCAGCCTTTTCAGCTGCTTTTTCTGCCGCACGCTCTGAATCATTGCCAAAACCCAAAAACTCACCAAGGGAGGCAAGAGTAGAACGTGCCGCCTGGCTTTCGGCTTCTTTTTTCGTACGACCCTCTCCACGCGCAAGGCCTTTTGTGCCGGCAAAAACTTGTGCCACAAAAGTACGGTCATGCGGAGGACCCTGGGTCTCTACCAGCTTATACGTTGGCGTTATACCATCCTCTTGCAGTTTTTCCTGTAGGGCGCTTTTAGGGTTTTCTGGCTCGCGCGCCATGTCAAGCGACATGCGCGGAATAAGCGTACGCTCAACAAAATCCTCAGCAGCCGTAATACCTCCATCAAGATAGAGCGCTGCAACGATAGCTTCGTATACATTTTCAAGCGCAGAATGCAACCCGCGTTTACCCGTACCTGTCTCAGAGGAACCGAAAACGATGACATCAGCAAAACCTAAACCTTGCGCAACCTCTGCAAGACTCGAACCCGACACCAGTGCCACTTTTATGCGCGTAAGGCCACCTTCATCGAGTTCATGAAAACAATGAAAAGCAACGGATGCCACAATAGCACCTAAGATGCTATCGCCTAAAAACTCCAAGCGTTCATAGGAATACTTAACCGAGCGCCCCTCAGTTGCTGAAGGATGCGTGATAGCAGAAAGCAGCAAGGATTCATTTTTAAATTGGTACTCCAAAATATCTTGAGCCCGTTGCAATTTATTATGCTGTTCTTCGGTCAAAGACATGTAAAACACCTGATCTGTTAGGTTTCTATAAATAGTGTATCTGTTTAAGCGTCAGCTGATGCATCATCGGCTGATACATCGCTTACTGACATAGCGTCAGCCGATGCACAATCTGGCGATACATTTGCCATTGTAGCGGATACCGAAGTGTCAAGCATAGTTTGCGCTATTATTTCAGAAACCTGTTCCCGAACTGTTTTTGCCGTAGTCAAAATACCGTTGCATACCGCAGTCGCATTCGATGAACCATGTCCCACGATACAAGCACCCTTCACGCCTAAAAGCGGGGCACCACCATACGTATCGGCGCTAACGCTTTTCTTGAGGTCACTCAGGCCGCCTTTAACGGTAAGTGCGCCAAGTTTAGTAATCGTAGATGAATAAAAGACATCTTTCAACGCTCCAAAAAGCACTTTTGCTGTACCCTCAATAGTCTTTAAGCACACATTGCCCGTAAAACCGTCAGTCACGATAATGTCAAAGTTACCAGGCAAGATATCCCCGCCCTCGGCATTACCCGCAAAATTAGGCAATTCACGCGCCATCAGCGCGTGCGTTTCTTGGGCAAAAGTCGACCCCTTAGTTTCCTCTTCGCCAATATTAAGCAGAGCCACACGCGGCGAGTCAACTTTCATGACATGCTCCATATATACGGTGGCCATTTTCGCAAATTGCACCAAGTAGGCCGGCTTACAGTCAGCATTTGCTCCTATGTCAGTAAGTAATACCGGACGTACAGGTGAAGGCACTACGGTCGCTAAGGCAGGACGCGAAACGCCCTTGATGCGCCCCATAACAAGCGTAGCCGCCGCAAGACATGCCCCTGTTGACCCTGCGGAGAAAAAGCCTTGTGCATATCCCTCTTTTACAAGGCGACAACCAACTACAATGGAAGAATTTTTCTTTTTCCGCACGGCATTAGCAGGATGCTCTGCCATAGAGATGATTTCTTCGGCAACATGGGCCGTACAGCGCTCATGTGCCCGAGCGAAAGGCTCGATAACCTGAGCTGGTCCGCAAAGCGCAATGGTAAGCTCGGGATTTTCTTCAAGTGCACGTGCACAACCCTCAAGCACTACTTCAGGCGCATTGTCCCCACCCATAGCATCTACAGCAATCACGAGTTCATTTGACATATTTAGCTCCTCACTTCCATGCACTAAAAAGCCTCCCGGCGCGTCGCGCGTCGCGCAACGGAGCAGGGAGGCTTACCACAAGCAACTTACGTAGCGACAAACTTACCGAGCTTTACTCAGTCTCAATAACCTCACGGTTTTTGTAAAAGCCACAATTTGGGCAAAC
>CAYNWQ010000234.1:0-2573 GCA_964400955.1 uncultured Gordonibacter sp.
GGTTATATTTTTTGCCCAGGCGGCTTAGGCTGCTTTTGCAACTTAGGCTACTTTTGCAACTTAGGCTGCTTTTGCAACTTAGGCTACTTTTGCAACTTAGGCTACTTTTGCAGCTATTTTATTTGCAGCAAAAGCCTTTGACCTCGCCGCTTGCACAACCACTGCGCTATTCAGCAGCCTCTTCTTTTTCAGCTTCTTTTTCTGCTTTAGCAGCTTCAGCTGCAGCTTTTGCCTTTTTCTTAGCAGCAGCAGCTTCTTCTTTGAGTTGCTTTTCGCGACGCTTTGCCTTTTCTTTGGAAGCCTTTTCTGCAGCAGCTTTACGTGCAGCTTTAGCCTCAGCCTTTTTAGAACCGGTCTTTTGCGGTTTTGCTTCAGGTTTTACGTAGGCGCTGCGGTCAGCGTCGGTGACTACTGTGTTTGCAAGCATCATGATGCCGCTTTTGCGGTTTGCTGCTTGGTTTTTGTGGATGACGCCTTTGCTTGCTGCTTTGTCCAAAAGACGGCAAGCGGCTAGTGCGCTTGCATAAGCTTTCGCACCGTCACCTGCTGCTACCGCGTCTTTTACGTGGCGGGTTGCGGTCTTAAGCTCAGCTTTTACCGCACGGTTGCGCATACGAGATTTTTCGTTCGTGATGATGCGCTTTTTTTGACTTTTGATGTTTGCCATGTTTTTTCCTTTCAAACTTTTATGTTTGGCTCATACCATCAATTACGTTTTTGTGTGCCCAGCGCAAAGAAAAAGCAGGCAAATATGCTTGACGTAAGGAGTTGTACAAGGGAGATACAAAAGGAAATCGCATCAATTAAAACGCATCGTGTCTTTATTTGGCAAAGCTTTAACTAAGTGTCGAGCCAAGCAAAAACCGAGCGACGACGACAAAATCGTCTTTCTTTGCGTAAACGAAATAGACAGGTTTTTTCTACTTCAGTGACCTTTTGGTCTCCCAACAATGCTAATCCTTATAAGCAGCCTTGTCTGCGGATGGTACGCTTCTTTACTTGCGTACGCACACATCGCTGGAAACAAGCGCACATCATAGCAGAGATTTATGGATTTGGTTAAAGATTCCAGAAAAATATAAAGGTTGCCTGAAATAAAACAAGTTAGGACACATTTTTAGTTACAATAGTTCAAAAATTTTGGCACTAATAATAAGCATGAAAAACAAGAAAGCAGCTATGACATCACCAACTCACATCCGAAATTTTTCTATCATTGCGCATATCGACCACGGAAAGTCGACTTTATCTGACCGTATATTAGAGCAAACGGGTACGGTGGCTGCACGTGATATGAAAGAACAGCTGCTTGACTCTATGGATATAGAGCGCGAGCGTGGTATAACTATAAAAAGTCAAGCGGTACGCGTAAGCTATACGGCAGACGATGGTGAGACTTATCAGTTCAATCTTATTGACACGCCGGGTCATGTTGACTTCACCTATGAAGTAAGTCGTAGTCTGGCTGCGTGTGAGGGTGCGGTGCTTGTAGTTGACGCGACGCAAGGTGTCGAAGCACAGACGGTTGCAAACGCCATGATGGCTATGAATGCCAATCTTGAAATCATTCCGCTTATCAACAAAATCGACCTACCTGCGGCAGACCCTGAGCGTGTGCGAGCAGAAATAGAGGAAGGCCTCGCTATACCTGCCGATGACGCTGTGCTCGCTTCCGGCAAAACAGGCGAGGGTGTGCATGATTTGCTTGAGGCAGTAGTGTATAACATCCCTGCTCCACAGGGCAGTGCCACTGCCCCTTTGCGCGCACTTATTTTTGATAGCTATTTTGACCCATATCGTGGTGTGGTGGCTTTGGTGCGAGTGGTTGATGGCTCGATAAAACGTGGTGAGCGCGTGTTGATGATGGCGACTCATACCGAAGTACTCGTTGAAGAGGTCGGCGCACGTCATCCTGCAGAAACTCCCTTACCCGAGCTTTCGGTTGGCGAAGTAGGGTATTTGGTGACGGGTCTAAAAGATGTGCGCCATGTAAAAGTAGGCGACACTATCACAAACGCGACTGGTGGCGTTAAGGAGCCTTTGCCTGGATATCGCGAGGCGAAGCCGATGGTTTACACTGGCCTTTTTCCGATAGATGGAGATCAATACGAACCGCTTAAAGAAGCGCTTGAAAAGCTCTCGCTTAACGACCCAGCTCTTATCTGGGAACCCGAAAAGTCCCATGCACTTGGCTTTGGTTTTCGTGTGGGCTTTTTGGGCTTATTGCATATGGAAGTAATCAAGGAGCGCCTCGAGCGAGAGTTTAACCTCGACCTTTTGGCGACGGCACCGTCAGTGGAATATCACGTGTATCTACGTGGTGGCGAGATGTTGTCTTTGCATTCGCCGCAAGAGATGCCAGATCCTGGCGAGATCGAGCGTATTGAAGAGCCCTACCTCAAGGCGAAAATATTGATTCCGCCTGATTATGTGGGTGCCGTGATGGATCTCACAGTGGCTCGTCGTGGCAGCTTTGTTACGATGAATTATTTGTCACCTACTACGGTGGAAATGATTTGGGATATCCCGCTTTCAGAACTTATCATGGATTATTTTGACAAACTTAAATCTAA
>CAYNWQ010000235.1:0-2563 GCA_964400955.1 uncultured Gordonibacter sp.
CGCAGCTCCACCTGCACAGCACGACGACGAGGTCACATACGGATACGTGCCATGGTCGATGTCAAGTAAAGTACCCTGCGCACCTTCGAAAAGCACGTTTTTGCCCTCGCGCAGAGCACTGTTAAGCAGCTGTGTGGTCTCTGCCATATACGGCTTTAAGATGCGCGCATACGGTAAATATTCCTCGCATATTTCTTCAACCGTATAGGTGTGCAAGCCGTATATCTTTTCGAGGATGGGGTTTTTCTGGCTAAGCGCAGTCTCTACTTTGAGACGGAAAATCTTTTCGTCAAGCAAGTCTTGCACGCGGATGCCTTTGCGTGCAACTTTGTCTTGATAGCATGGGCCGATACCGCGCTTTGTGGTACCAATCTTGTTTTTGCCGAGGCTTTTTTCGTCAGCTCCGTCGAAGTCTTTGTGATACGGCATGATGATATGAGCATCACATGAGATCTTGAGGCGTGCACACGAGATGCCTTCCGCCTCGAGCATAGCCATTTCTTTTACCAACACACCCGGATCGATAATAACACCGTTTCCAATAACTGGTGTTGCATGCTCATACATCACTCCCGATGGCATAAGGTGCAGCGCTAGTTTTTTGTCGCCGTGTACTACCGTATGACCTGCGTTGTTTCCCCCCTGATAGCGCACAACGTAATCGAAATCGCGCGCGATAAGGTCGGTAATTTTTCCTTTGCCTTCGTCGCCCCACTGGGCACCGACGAGAACTGTACTGGGCATGTGGTGATTTCCTTTCATCAAATGGATGCATACCTTTTGCAAGCTTGCGTTTGTTTTACCAATCGAGCATTATAGTATAGCTTGCGCGTCTCTCGCGTGTGCGAGCCATGTTTCACGTGAAAGGCGCAGACAAAATTTCTCGGGTTCGCCCTTTGGCGCGCCCGCTAACGCGGCCTTTGACGACACCGCCGCCGCCGCTGGCGGCACACTCGCCGCCGCGCCCATTGTCATACCCGCAGTCACACCCCGCTAGCATACCCGTTGACAACAACTAGAGCTCTATCACATTTGCGCTTGGGTCTGCCCCCGTGAGAGCATCAACCACTTCTGCATGACAGGTAAACAAGATCGCTTGGCGCGCGCGCGCGAGTTCTGCGAGCGCACATGCCGCTGCGCCTCTACGCGACGCATCGAAGTTGACCAAGATATCATCAGCTAAGATAGGCACAGCGCGCCCAACGTTTTCTGCGGTCATAAGCAAGGCGATGCGCAGGCTCAAATAAAGCTGCTGACAAGTACCGAGAGACAAATGCAGCGGGTCGCTCGTCGTTTTCACCGCATCAGTTACCTGCAGTTTTCCTTGCTGAGTCATCTCGACTTTGACCCATCTGCCCCCTGTCATAAGCGAAAGCAACCTGCTTGCTTGCCGATATACCTCAGGTTGACTTTTTGATTCCCACGCAGCTATTGCACGCTCGAGCATGCGTTTTTCCAAAAGCAACTCGGCAAATGCATAGGCGCTTTCGTTTTGACGCGTACGCACTTGCTGATACGCAAGCTTGAGCGTATCAAGCGTATGAGCGCTTTGCGCCTGTGACAACTCTTGCTTGAGCTCGCCATAGCGCCTGTTGGTATGCTCAAAAGTCTCCAAAAGACTTGTCCGCTGCTCATTTTTTCGTGCAAGCTCTGCCTCGAGATCAGTGAGGTTTGCGTCTTGGGGCAAACCCGCACGAGCGATGAGAGCAGCACTTTGCGCGTGTGCTTCGGCGATGCTTTTCTCGAGCGAGGCGAGACGAGACATGAGCGCTTGTGCCTTTTGCGTACGCAAAGCAGACTCGGCGCGTTGCTCTTTCATTTCGTCAAGCAGTATGCGCGCTCGTCGCAAAGAACCCTGTGCAGCCCCAAGCCCTGCTTCTTCGAGCTGGGCGGCGATATGCGCGTAAAGTTTTTCCTTGTCATCGTCGCACGCTTCGAATTTCTTTTTGTCTTGTAGCATGACCCATTGCGCATTGTGAATACGTTCGTCTTGCGCATCGTCTGCTTTATTGGGACGAAAAAGCATCACAAGGGCAGCAGCAGCCAGTAAGAGCGAAAACAAAACAAGGCCTGCACCTAGTGCCGTAAAAGACAAGCTCGTGATCCGTCTGCCGTGCATAAAGACCAACACACCAGCACACACAAACACAAGCGGCAGCACTATCGAAAGCGCTACTTGCACTCGCCTTTGACGTGCGTTTTTGCGCTGTTGCTCATCACTTGTGCTCGCCTCGAGCAAAGCTTCATAGGCAGCACGCGAAGTGTCGTAACTTTCTTTTGCCGTCTCTACCCGGTGATTTGCCTTTGCGAGGCGCTCACTGTAAGACTCTATGCGCTCACGTATGAGACGCTCCTCTGACGCACTCACGTATCCCTTGTCACCCACGTCAAAGCGCGCCTGTCCCTCTTCGGTTTCACATTGCGCACCAAGGCGCGCTTGCTCATCGAGTGTAGCAGCGTATTCCTCTTGCAAAGACTCACCCTCTTGCTCGAGTTTTTGTAGCTGCGCCTGAGTCGCCCGCAAATCCTCTATGCGCGCGTTCAATTCCTCGAGACGCTCACT
>CAYNWQ010000236.1:0-2558 GCA_964400955.1 uncultured Gordonibacter sp.
GGCGTTACCATGACCGGCGCAGGTGCAACATGGCCTTACAAACAAGACCCTCTTGACAGCAATATCCGCATCGCACCGACGTTGCCACCGCTTGCCGAGCTTGATGCAGCGCTCGATGTGTTTGTGTGCTGCGTAAAGCTAGCCTATGTAGAAAAGCTCCTTGCAGAGTAGGTATTGCAGGAACATACACTAGTAGCGCAACACACTAGTCGCCCGACGCGCTAGTTATGCACATAAAAACTGCTTCCAATAAAAATGGCCCGCTTGCTATGCGGGTCATTTTGTTTTGCCAAAAGTGGGTTGTCGATTTGAACTTAAAGGCTTATAGCCTTGAAACTAGCCCCCGCAAAAAAACGACCCGTTCAGCTCTAACGCTTGAGCAACATGGTGATTGGTGCGATATCATTACTCTAGCCCCCACAAAAAACGACCCGCTCAGCTCGAGCGGGTCGTTTCATAAGCTCAACTAAACCGTATAGTCTAGATTTAAGCCATCAATGCCAGCAAGGGCACGAGTAGCAGAGCCACAATGTTAAACACCTTGATCATGGAGTTAAGAGCAGGGCCTGCAGTGTCTTTGTAGGGGTCGCCTACCGTGTCACCCGTAACAGCAGCTTGGTGCGCGAAAGAACCTTTGCCACCAAACTTACCTTCTTCGATAAGTTTCTTAGCATTGTCCCAAGCGCCACCGCCGCTTGTCATAGAGATAGCAACAAAAAGACCCGTTACGATAGTACCAACGAGCGCACCGCCAAGCACGGTAGTCGTAAAAGTAAAGCCATCAACACAACCCGTTGCACCCAAGATAAAGCCGAGCAAGATGATGAGAATCGGCGTACCAATAGGAATGATAGCCGGCAAAATCATCTCGCGCAAAGCAGCACGAGTTACAAGGTCAACGCATTTGCCATACTCTGGCTTTGCCTTGCCTTCCATGATGCCAGGGATTTCTTTGAACTGACGACGTACTTCTTCAACAACATCGCCAGCTGCTTTGCCAACGCTTGTCATAGCGCGCGCAGCAAAGAGGTAGGGCAAAAGACCACCGATAAACAAACCGATGAGTACATAGGGGTTTGAGAGGTCAAAAGCAACCTCAGCGCCGGTTTGCTCGGTGATGGAGTGCGTAAAGTCAGCGAAAAGCACGACAGCAGCCAAAGCAGCAGATGCGATAGCGTAACCTTTGGTAACAGCCTTAGTGGTGTTGCCTACAGCATCAAGTGCGTCAGTGCTCTCGCGTACGCTTTCGGGCAAACCGCTCATCTCTGCGATGCCACCAGCGTTATCAGTTACCGGACCAAATGAGTCGATAGCTACAACGATGCCAGCCATAGAAAGCATAGCAAGTGCAGCTACGGCGATACCAAAAATACCTGCCAAGAAATAACTTGCCAAAGTAGCAATAACGATAGCCAAGATAGGAAGACCAGTAGCCTCCATGCCTACGGCAAGACCTTGGATAACGTTAGTACCATGACCTGAAACACTTGCAGCTGAGATAGACTCAACTGGTTTCTTTTCAGAAGAGGTGTAGTAGTCAGTAATGTAAACCATTGCCGCAGTCAACACAACGCCGATAACCGCGCATACCCAAATCGAAATAGTCGAAAGACCTGCAGGAGCAAGAGCAGTATTTGTGACAGTCACGTCACCGAGCATCCATTGCGTAATAGGGAAAAACGCCACAATAGCGATGCCTGCAGAGATCCAAAGACCCTTATACAGTGCACCCATAATGGTGCCACCCTCGCTCATCTTTACGAAAAGCGTACCGATGATAGAAGCGATGATGGAAGCAGCACCGATAACAACCGGGAAGCCTAAAGACACGGCAGCGGCGCTCTCACCAAAGGCAAGATTGCCAATGAGCATAGCAGCAACCGTGGTAACA
Organism: uncultured Gordonibacter sp.; assembly: GCA_964400955.1. Taxonomy (GTDB): domain Bacteria; phylum Actinomycetota; class Coriobacteriia; order Coriobacteriales; family Eggerthellaceae; genus CAJFUR01. The sequence continues at coordinate 1,892 of CAYNWQ010000236.1, forward strand.
ACATAAGTCTCGAAAAGGTCAGCAGCCATACCTGCGCAGTCACCTACGTTGTCGCCTACGTTGTCAGCAATAACAGCAGGATTACGTGGGTCGTCTTCAGGAATGCCAGCCTCTACTTTACCCACAAGGTCGGCTCCAACGTCAGCAGCTTTAGTAAAGATGCCGCCGCCCAAACGAGCAAACACTGAGATAAGCGAGCCGCCAAAGCCAAGACCAACCAAAGCGGTAAAGTCAGCAACGCCTGCATACACCAAAAAAGACATGATGGACACTGACAGGATACCGAGGCCAATAACACACATGCCAGTAACGGTGCCCGATTGGAACGCCACGCGTAGGGCATGACCCAAGCCAGTGCGTGCCGCTTCAGCCGTGCGCACATTAGCAGCAACCGAAATACGCATGCCGATGAAGCCTGCAGCAGCAGATGCAGCGCCACCTACTATAAAGCCGAGGGCGGTCCATATACCAAAACCCTCTACGCCTAAAAAGCCCGGCACAAGCAATATGATGGCTACGATAACACCTACGATAGCCACCGTACGATACTGACGACCGAGGTAGGCCATAGCGCCTTCCTGAATAGCCGCCGCGATGCTCTGCATCTTTTCGTTGCCTGCAGGCAACTTGTTGATGCGAGCGATCAAGGATCCAGCATAGGCAGCAG
>CAYNWQ010000237.1:0-2555 GCA_964400955.1 uncultured Gordonibacter sp.
CAGCACGTGCACTTCAACGCTCGTCTGGTTATCAGACGCGGTAGAGTAAATCTCAGTCTTGCGCGTAGGAATGGTGGTGTTGCGCTCAATCATCTTAGTCATGACACCGCCCATGGTCTCAACGCCAAGAGAAAGCGGAGTTACGTCAAGCAGCAAGATGCCTTCAACATCGCCCGCGAGCACGCCGCCTTGTACCGCAGCGCCCATTGCCACAACCTCGTCAGGATTTACTGACATGTTGGGGTTTTTACCGGTAAGGGTCTTTACCAAATCTTGCACAGCAGGCATACGAGTTGAACCGCCGACCAAGATGACCTCATCGATGTCGCCCGAGCGCAAGTTTGCATCATGCAATGCTTGCTCAACAGGCTTGCGGCAGCGGTCGAGCAAATCTTTGGTGATGCGCTCAAACTCTGCACGAGTCAGCGTGTAATCAAGATGCTTTGGGCCAGACGCGTCAGCCGTGATGAAAGGCAGGTTGATGTTTGCCTGCGACGTAGAGGAAAGCTCCATCTTTGCTTTTTCAGCTGCCTCCTTCAAGCGCTGCAAAGCCATCTTGTCGCTGCGCAAATCGATACCATTTTCTGACTTAAATTTGTCAGCCAACCAGTCGATGACACGTTGATCCCAGTCATCACCACCAAGGTGGTTGTCGCCAGCCGTAGAAGCTACTTCAAACACACCGTCACCCAGCTCGAGGATGGACACGTCAAAAGTACCACCGCCGAGGTCAAAGACCAAGATTTTCTCGTCTTTGTTTGTTTTATCAAGGCCGTATGCCAAAGCTGCAGCTGTAGGCTCATTGATGATACGCAGTACCTCAAGTCCTGCAATCTTACCAGCGTCTTTAGTAGCTTGGCGCTGAGCGTCATTAAAGTAAGCAGGCACGGTGATAACCGCTTGGGTCACTGGACCACCGAGTTGCTTTTCGGCGTCAGCCTTAAGCTTTTGCAGCACCATAGCCGAGATCTCTTCTGGCGTGTAGTCTTTACCGTCAATGTCAACTACCGCGCGGCCATCCTTGCCCTTTTGTACTTTGTAGCTCACGGTCTTTTGCTCTTCGGCAGTTTCACTGAATGAACGACCGATGAAACGCTTTACTGAAGAAACGGTGTTTTCAGGATTGGTAACTGCTTGGTTTTTTGCAGCCTTGCCAACCACGCGCTCACCGTCTTTACGGAAACCCTCGACAGAAGGAGTAGTGCGGTCGCCTTCAGCGTTTACTAAAATCTCTGGTTCGCTGCCCTCCATGACTGCCATGGCGGAGTTTGTGGTGCCTAAGTCAATGCCTAAAATCTTGCTCATTATGTGCTTCCTCTCTTTTAGAGTTTTAATACCTTATGCCTTAGACGCTTTCGGAAATGCTTTTTGCGCTTTGTCTTTGCGCTGCTTGCTTTCGCGCTTTGGCTTTTCGCCCTCACGCTTTAGCTTTCACGCTCTACGCTTTCGCATTTCGCGCTTTTTGCGTCCGTCGGTATAGCGTGTGTCGTGCAGCTCATCTATCTTTACACGACGCACATCTTTTATCGACAGGTTGCACTATATAATCTAAGTCTCCTTCTGTCAAGTTTTTTACCATTTTGTTACCTAAATTTTTTTACTTTGATGCGCTACCCCCCTGACGTGGGAAAAGTTAGGGGGTATTCGTGAGAAAAATCATCCTGAATACTCCCCTAACTTTTCTAATTTATCTATTAGATACCTTCAATTGCGTAATATTCGTAATTGGACACGCTTTTATCCTGTAAGCCTCTCTTTTTTTCAACGTGTCGAAATACATAATAGAAGCAAGGTTACGCTAATTAGCACAGGAACAATCGAAAGGATAGCCAAAGGGGTAATTCCTGAGAACAAATTAAAACCCGAGAAACAGACTATCGCAATCGGATAAAAGAAGCAGATCGCAACAGGCGCAAGCGAAATGAATATCGCTATACCGCCGACCAAACGATTCATGTGGCATCCTCTTAAGCAATATATGGAAAGCAGTAGCACAGGAACCCGCTCCAAAACACCGCAAGGAAAAGCAGCGAAATGTTAAAGCCAAGCGGGCTATACCTCCCGATTACCATCAGCAGCAAAATTGCTATGGTAACAATCGAGCAGAATACTCCGTGTACAACAGAGATTTTTCTAATAGTCGAAGCACGCCTCGTATGGGAGTGCCTCTCTTCTTGGAGAGCGGGCTTTTTAGATGTAGCGCACGACATGGAAACCTCCAAAGAGCATGACGATGCGTCGCAAGACGGCGCAAAATTGTTGAATGATAGCCGCAAGTGTAAGTCGAACACTGCAGAGTTAAATACAACAGCGTTCGACTTTGAAATTCAACCTATACAAATCTAGAGCGAGTACTCCATATAAAGCTGCGAGAGCTTATCAGGGTTTGTAGTAGCTGATTTTAAGTCGTCGATACGATTAGCCGAAAGAAGAGCAGAGACCAATTTATTGTAACGGTCTTTCTCGGCTAAACCTCGAGCTTCGCCTGCGGCCTCACCTTTCTCCACACCTTCAGTATATGCCCTGCGTAAGCGTATACGTATCTCATCTTCTTC
>CAYNWQ010000238.1:0-2529 GCA_964400955.1 uncultured Gordonibacter sp.
TTTGAGCGATTTTGCAAGATAGATATTAGAGGTACTCGACTCGGTGCTCGACACGCCACTCGTGTTGTTTTGCACCGTGGGTTTTTCTGCAATACGTACGTCCCCATTAGTGTAGATACCAGCGCCACCGCTCGCGCAGGTGTTGTCACTTATTGTGCTATACCCATGTAAGTAGAGTTTGGTAGATGCACCCTTTACGGTAGGAGTAATCACAGCGTTATAGATACCGCCGCCTTGTTTGCTGGCATAGTTGCCGCTGATAGTGGTGGTGCCGTATACTTCAAGCTCAGCTGTTGGGGCGTCTTGATACGTGGTATTGCCACGCATATCTACGATATTGCTTATGCCGCCACCGTTTCCACCGGCACTGTTGTTGGTGATTTTTGCATCACACAGATAGATATGTGTGCCGCAGTAATTCGGCTGGAATACGTTTTCAGCCACGTAGTAAGATACGCCGCAAATACCACCGCCGTCTATTTGCGCTACGTTTTTGTTAATGGTCACGCCATTTTCGACATACAAAGTAGCAGAAGGAGTTTGTAAGACTACACCAGCGCACGCGCCTCCACCATAGTCAGCCTGATTGCCCTCAATAACGGTACTTGTGCCGGTGATGCGCGTATCGTCTATGGAAAAGATACCGCCGCCATAACCGTACTCGCCAAGCTTAGTTCCTTGCGCTTTATTGTATTTTACATTGACGTTTTCAAGCGTAGTGAGGCCATTGCCTCTGTTGACAAATATGCCGCCACCATAACGCGCCACGTTTGCATCTACGAGGCTTGACCCTCCAATGACAGCGTTGCCTGTCATCATAAAACGCCCTGTCGCTGTGGCGTTATTGTCAAGGCATACCGCGCCTCCATACGTCGCGGTATTTTTCTTAATAGCAGAGTTTTCTCTCATATACAGTTTGGAAATGCCATAATCATTATAGCCGCTTTCCATATACAGTGCGCCACCACGGGTTGCCGTATTTTCTTGGATAGAAGCGTTGCCACCCATGGTAAGTTTACTCGTCTGACCCTTTTTGTTGTACATATACACGGCGCCGCCGTCTACTGCCCAGTTGTTTTTAAGGACAGTCGTACCAAGCAACATCAAATCGCTATCCGTATTGCGCATGTATACGATAGAGCCGCTAGCTGCAACTCCTTTGTTGCCATCCACCACTACATCAGTAAAAGTCAGCCTCTCATTTTGACAATTTGTGTCTTCTACTCCATCGAGCTTGAACATGACGTCGGTCAAAGTTGACCCGCGTTTTATAGTGCCACCACTAAATGTCACCCTGATAGCACCTGTTTTAAAGGACTGGGTTGAGTCAAGCGTGAGCGTTACTCCTGAAGAGATGATATAGGTCGTGTTTTCGGTAAGCTTGCTTATGACATCCTCTGACCAAGTGGTATCTTGTGTGATTTTCACCTCGGTCGCAGTTACGGCAGGCGAAGCCTCATCGGAAAGCACAGCAATGTCGCCGCCCGAGACGCTGGCGTATGCGTCGCCTGACTCGTCACTAATTTCGTCAGCATATGCTAGGCCTGTGCACATAAAGGCGCTCAAAGCCAAAATGAGTGCCACGAAAAACCCTCGTATCGATTTTTGCATGCTAAAAACTCTTCCTTTTCGCGTTTTTATCATTACTTTTCCCCTAATCTGCATTGGTCACTTGCTTGATTGCCGTATATACTTCTTCACTTAAAACCTCTTGTCCGCCAAGCACATAGCCATAGCTCACTTCTGAGCTATGGCTTTTAAGAAAATGCTGTATGTTGTTGCAGCTCGCATCGTTTTCTACGAGCAACAAAGGAGCGTGCACCGCCCCACTCAAAGACACGCCTGCAAGCGCATCAGGGAAATTAGCCCCACTTGCCACAACCACATTGTCAAAAGAAAGTTTCACCGAAGGCGCAAATGGTGCAGCAGACGACTGCCCACACGCCCACTGAGCAATAAGTGTGCTCGTCTCATACCTGTCAGCACCACCGAGCTGCACATAGTTGTATGACGAGCCTAATTGCGAGCGTACATTTCCGCTCACAGCGCTGCTTCCTCCTACGATGAGTATGTTTTTGAAAGAGTGAGCCCGCACGGTTGAGATGGTTTGTGCGTCGAGCTCACCATTTGCAAGCGTGAGCACAATAGGCGTAGCGCTCGCTGCAGCATAAGAAGAGATTGACAGAGCATCCGCAAAGGAAAACCCATTTGCGATGATAAGCGTATCTCCCCAAAAAGAGCTGCCGTATTTCATGATGTCGAGAGCGGTCTCTGTACGTGTGTCACCCCAAAGTCGTTTGACACTCGGCTGCGTTGAGAGGTTTTTTACTTGCAGTTCAACGGCAGGTGCGACAGCCGCACTACCTCCAACGATGATAACCGTACGCGCGCCAAGCCGCTCGATTTCTGCCTGCGCCTGAAATGAAAGACTATAAGGGTTAGTGAGCAAAACTGGGCAAGCTCTTTGTCGGGTGCCCTGAACTGCCCAGTTTTGCTCACTAACCCTTATAGTCTTTCATTTCAGGCGCA
>CAYNWQ010000239.1:0-2475 GCA_964400955.1 uncultured Gordonibacter sp.
ATAGCCCACGGGGCAGGCGTGCGGGTGTATGTGACGTGCAATATACTTATGGACAGCAAAGATATCGCAGCGTTACCTGCTTATTATGAGGCGCTCGAGGCGGCCGAAGTTGACGCAGCTATCGTGGGTGACATAGGTGCGGCAAGCCTTTTGTCGCAGTATGCGCCGCATGTGTCTTTACATGTGAGCACGCAGGCTTCTGTCGCAAATGCGCGTGCTGCGTGTGTGTGGCATGAACTCGGTGCGCGTCGTGTGGTATGCGCTCGCGAAATGAGCCTCGATGAAATAGCGACGCTTCGTGCGAATACGCCACCTGACCTCGAGATAGAGGCCTTTGTACACGGTGCGCAATGTATGGCAGTGTCGGGCAGGTGCCTTATCAGTGCATATCTGACGGGTCGCTCGGGCAATAAAGGCAATTGCACGCAGCCGTGCCGGTGGCACTACGCTCTTGAAGAAGAAAAACGTCCGGGCATGTTTTTCCCTGTGGAGGAAGACGGACAAGGTACGTTTATCATGAACGCGAAAGACCTCAACATGTTAGCGCATGTGCATGAGCTTGCTCGCGCAGGTATTGACTCGCTAAAGATTGAAGGTCGCAACAAAAAAGCCTTTTATGTGGCAACGGTCGTAAATGCCTATAGGCGCGTGCTTGATGGGGAAGACGCGACTATAATCGCGCCCGAGCTCGAGACGGTATCGCATAGGCCGTATGCGACTGGGTTTTATTTTGGAGAAGCTGAGCAAGCGAGTGATTACGATGGCTACGAGCAGACCTGCATTCATGTGGCAGATGTGATGTCTTGTGAGTCTGCTGGTGACGGTGAGACCTGGCAGCTAGAAGCGCGCTGTCGCAACCGCTTTGCTGAGGGCGATGAACTCGAGGTACTCGTGCCGGGGTGTGACGCGATACGGGTGGTGGTGCGCAATTTGGCGTGGTTGCCAGAGCCAAAAGACGACGCAGATGCTGCCGGCACAGATGCCATCCCTACTCCTGTGCCGGTGCCGGTAGCTAATCGCTCGGCAGAGCGCTATCGCTTTGAGGTGGGTGCGCCTGTGCCTGCAGATACTTTTTTGCGAGCTCGCCAGTTTCGTCGTAGCGCCCGTCATTAAACTTGTGCATAAAAAAGCGAACACCCCCAGTTAGACAGGTGTTCGCGTTAAGGTCTTATGGTGGAGCATAGGGGGATCGAACCCCTGACCTCATGGCTGCCAGCCATGCGCTCTCCCAGCTGAGCTAATGCCCCAAAAAGTGCGAGAACTAATATAGCACAAGCTTTTGTGCGGTCAAGAAAAAATTTCTCCGTGCGCTAAAACTCCCAAAGCAAACTCAGCTGTCGAGCAAAATCATAAACTCGCCCGTGTCGCTTTCGGTGCGCTAGCGGCAACTAAAACTCCTAATAAACGTGAGCGCAACAGCATTACGCCTTGTTAAAGGTGCTTTTTCTTGTGAAACGTGTCTCCTCGTTTATAAAAAAGCGACCGTAAAAGTCGCTTTTCAAACACTATTCAGTTTTTTCTGAAGCGTAAAAAACAGCCTTGTCAAAATTATCTTTGATAGACGTCTTGTTCTCACCAAAAGGAAGCTCCAAAAACTCACTTATGGTAGGAACAAGCGGGCTGCAATCAACATAGTGTCCTTTTTCATTGAACACTTCTGTGTCTTGCACGCGCCAGTAGCGGTCGTTCACGTCGGTCAGGTAATAAGTCTTGCTGTCAACTTCCATGTACACAGAATGTTTTGCGTGCAGATAAGTTGGCAGCTCGTCGAATGACACGTCAAGCGCCTCAGCTGCTTTCGTTCCCATAACGACTCCTTTCCATAAGGAATAACCATGTGCTTCATGATAACAAGATTGTTGCGTTATTGCATCAACAACTTTAATAAATTAAGAGCTTTTTTGATGAGATCGATTTGAAGGGGTTAATTTTTCAAAATAAGCCATCAACTTGATTTTTCTCGTCCTTGCGCACGCAAACTTACGTTACACTGATTTTGCGGCTTAACTTTGTGCTAGTCGTGCGTTTCGTTTTTATGATGGTTCAGGCTCGATGTGGTTCGCGCCATGGATGATTCAAAAGGCGCGGCCACGCAACAGGAAAGTTGGTGGTCAAAATGGCAGCTCCTGCTACCGAACACGTGCGCAATATTGTCCTTGTAGGACAGGACGGCGCTGGCAAGACCTCACTTGCTGAGGCGATGCTGCATGTCTCTGGGAAAACGCCCCGCATGGGCACAACTCATGATGGCAAATCGTATCTCGATTATGATTCTGAGGAAATCAAGCGAAAATTTACTATAAGCACATCTATTGCGCCTGTTCCTTATAAAGACTTCAAGATTAACTTACTCGACACTTCCGGACATCCTGATTTTATCGGTGATACTCTCGCTACTATGCAGGCTGCTGAAATGGCGCTTTTTGTGGTAGACGCGGTTGCAGGTCCTCAGGTCATGACGACGAGGCTTTGGCG
>CAYNWQ010000240.1:0-2468 GCA_964400955.1 uncultured Gordonibacter sp.
GAGAGACTTGCTGCATGTACGACGCACGTTTTTGATTACGCGAATGTGGACTACGCGCAGGACTATACGGATGTGGACTACGCGCAGGACTATACGAATGTGGACTACGCGCAGCTTTTTACTTTCGTGACGTGTTCATATACTACCTATGCCAACGAACGTACGTTAGTCTATGCAGTTCCTGATAGTTTAGGTAGCTCTTGATAGCGGGTGGCATCTCTAGTAGCGTTTTCAATCTCTAGGTCTCGCATTATGCTCGCGGAGCGCGAACTTGCAGATGAGAGTTACGCAGATTATTCTGAGTTTTCGAGTGCTATGAGACGTAAGTATGACTTATAGAGCTGTCATACTGACAGAAACACAAAAGGAATACGAAGAAATAGTTTTTTATCTTGTAGAGGTGTTAAAAAGCCCTCAGGCTGCATTGCATTTTATGGATGAATTTGACTATCAAATAGATTTGATTGTCGACAACCCTGAGCTGTATGCGTTATCCCGTATGCCTGAACTCGCAGCGCGCGGGTATCGGTCTGTTCTTATGTGTAGCTATATTGTGTTATATCGAGTGTACAAAGACGTTGTGGCGATTGCTCATATGTTTCATCAGTCGCAAGATTATGCGACCCTTATCTAGAAATGTTTATGCTATGCTGTGTGTGCGCTCGCATCGATGGGCCCTGCTTGCGCATTTTATGAGTTGCCCATAGCCCGCGAAATTTCCGTAGAGAGCGAAATTCTCGTTGAAAGCGAGGTCTCCGCAGAGAGTGAAGTTTTCGTTGAGAATGAAGCCTTCGCAAAGAACGAAGTTTTCGTCGAGAGACAGTTGCGTGCGACAGCTGCGTATGCCAGCTACGTGCGACAGTTGCGTGCGACAGCTGTGTGCGACAGCTACGTATGTCAGCTACGTATGCCAGTTGCGCGTGAAAGCTGCGTGCGACAGCTACGTACGACAACTGTGTGTGCAAAAAAATGTTTCACGTGAAACATTTTGGTCGCGCAAGTGCTTGCGGATAGTCGTGTGGAGAAAAGGAGAGTCACTATGAATAAGTCTAGTAAGGCGTGCGAAGACGTCAGTTCGGGTGCGCGCAAGGAAAACAAAAACGCGTGCAACAGTAAAAATGGGTGCGAGATAAGCGGAAGCGCACGCGAAAGTGAAGGCGCACAAAAAGGTAAATCCCGCACAAAGAGCGAAAAATCGAGTTTGTCACGCAGCAAATATGTCGCCCAATCAGGCATGATCGCCGCTGTGTATGCCGCAGCAACTCTCATAACTTTGTTTTTGTTACAAGGCCTTGCTTGGGGACCGGTGCAGCTGCGTATATCCGAAGCAGTATGCGTGTTGGCTCTCTTTACGCCTGCTGCGATAGGAGGGTTGACAACAGGCTGTATCGTCGCCAATCTCATCGCGCTTGCGATAAATGGCACCGGTGCGCTCGGTCTTTTCGATGTGGTCTTTGGTAGTCTGGCTACTTTTATAGGAGCTTTTTGGTGTTACAAGTTGCGCAAGCGACCTGCGCTTGCGGTACTTGGCCCTGTTATCGCAAATGCACTAATTGTGCCAGCATATCTGCCGCTTATTTTGCAGGGTCTCGGGTTTTATACGATACCTTTTACCAGCATTTCTCTTGACGGAGCCTATGTCTTTATGTATCTATTTGGCGTAGTTGCGACAGGTATTGGCGAAGCTTTGGTGATGTATGTTATTGGCTTGCCGCTTGCGCGTGCACTAAAGAAGTTCGGTGTAGGAAAACACACAGACGTGCACTAGCGCTACAATATAGCGAGCTGTGCAACCGCGCGTGGACGTGAGCAACCGCGTGCGTAGAGACGAGTAACCGCGCGAATGTGTGAACGCACGCGACAGCGAGTGCAGCCGTGCGAGTGCGAATCTCGTCATGGGGGCGCGAGTAACTGCGTGTTTCCTGTCACGGGCGAGTGTTTTCGCGGCGGTGCGCAAAAGGCACCCCGAGTGCGCAAAAGGCACCCTTGAGCGGCTGCACATAGAGGGCAAAAGACACCCTTGAGCGGCTGCATATAGAGGGCAAAACTTGAAAAGGACCAATATGAACCCGGTTATTGTTATTCCTACATATGTTTCAGCACGTAGTCGTAGAGAAAACGGCGGTTTGCTCAACACCTACGACCACACGACACCTATCTCAAAACCCGGTGAGTTGCCGCGTTGTTTAAAGTCGTTGCAGCAGGTGGAAGGTCTTGGTCACATAGTGATTTTGGTGGCAAGTGAGCCCGGCATCGAAAACCAAGCTGCCGAAAAGATCCAGTCTGTGGTCGCACAATACCCTGGCTTAAGCATCACGGTTGTCGGTCTGTCGGAGCTCTCTTTGATACAACAGCGCGCAGAGCAACTCGGTATCGGCAAAATGGCCAAAGAAATCGGACTTTCTGGCTATGGTGCTATCCGCAATCTTGGACTCGTGGTAGCAAACGTACTCGGGTTTGATGCAGTG
>CAYNWQ010000241.1:0-2467 GCA_964400955.1 uncultured Gordonibacter sp.
CTGCGAAGTGAATTTCTGCGGCTGCGCTACAGGCACGCTCGCCTGCGAGGCGGATTTCTGCGGCTGCGCTACAGGCACACTCGCCCGCGGGGCTTCCACCGATGTTTCACGTGAAACATTCGTAGGCGCCTGACGAGATACGAAAGTCTCGCGAGACGCACTCGTCGCAGGAGCACCTGCTGTGGGAACGTTCGTCGCGGGAGCACTTGTCGATACCGCCCCAGCAGTCTGAGATCCCGAAAATGTTTCACGTGAAACATTTTCACGAACTATTTGATCTTGCGCTACTGGAACACTCACGGGCGTTGACACCACGTGTGCCACCGCGCTATACCCTGCCTCGAGAGCCTCAACGCGCTCAGCGAGAGATTCAAGCGTCAAATCTGAGTCCGGACGGCACAAACGCGTAAGCGCGATTTCGAAAGTCAGACGAGGATTGGTAGAAGTCTTGAGCTCGTGCGACACGTCCCCTAAGACACACAGCACGCGCGCTAGGCGGTCGGGACCAAACATCTCCAGCTCAGAGGCCAGCTCACGCTTAGTCGTTTCACTCACATCAAGCGCCACGTCATTTCCCGCAAGAGCAAGCACATACATATTGCGCATGTGCTCGGCGAAATCACGTACAAATTGCGCAAGATCAGCGCCTGTTTCTATATATTCGGCTGTCCATTTAAAGCAGGCCGCCACATCACGCGTGCCAACTGCTTGAACTATAGCCGCAAGCTCGTTAGAGTCAAGTGAACCAAGCATATGCTCAGCTACCTCGAGTGTGACCTTACCCTCGCCAAAAGCAATAAGTTGCTCGAGAGAGGTAAGCGCGTTACGCAAGCCACCTTCGGCGCGCCTCGCTATCAAGTCAAGCGCTTCGCCTTCAAACGACACATCCTCAGCGGTGCATATTGCACCAAGTCGCGCAACCATAGCCTCAGGAGAAATGCGCCTGAAATCAAAACGTTGACAGCGCGAATGGATAGTCTCGGGGACTTTGTGCGGGTCTGTAGTTGCTAAAATAAACACCACATGATCGGGCGGTTCTTCAAGCGTTTTGAGCAGAGCATTAAAAGCACCTGTTGAAAGCATATGAACTTCGTCGATGATGTAAATCTTATAGCGTCCCCGCGTAGGCGCAAACTGCACGCGACCAATGATTTCTTCGCGCACATTATCAACGCCCGTGCGACTTGCTGCGTCAAGTTCGTAGACATCTGGGTGTGTGCCAGCGGCTATCATTTCGCAATCCGCACAGGTACCATCCGGCTCTGCGGTCGGCCCCTTTTCACACAAAAGAGCTTTGGCTAAAAGGCGTGCTGTAGTGGTTTTACCAGTGCCACGAGGGCCGCAAAACAGATAGGCATGGCTGACTTTGTCCTGCTCAATGGCGTTTCTTATCGTACGTTCGATATGCTCTTGACCAACAACGTCCGCAAATATTTGCGGACGGTATTTTCTATAAAGCGCCTCCGCCATGAGACCTACCTACTTTCTTTTTTACTTCATGCTTTGCACGTTGCGCCTCTGCACATTGCACCCCGCGCGCTGCATACCATGCGCCCAATAACTCAGCAATGCTTTGGTGTTACTTGCTTGTCTCTGTCTTTCCTTTTCGAGATTTGAGGGCTGCGCGCACAGCCCCAATGAACGCCGGCGCAACTGAGACCGCCACGATGCCTAAAACTATAATCTCAAAATGGTCTTGCACAAACGCAATACCACCAAAGAAATATCCTACCAAAACAAACAAACTCACCCAAGAAATGCCACCGATGGCATTAAAGAGCGTAAACTTTGCGAAATTCATATGCCCCGTACCAGCGATAAAAGGAGCAAAGGTGCGGAAAAAGGGCATAAAGCGCGTAATGACGATAGTAAGGCCGCCGTATTTCGCGAAAAAGCCGTCGAGCTTTGCCATGCGCTCGGGCGTGAGCGCCTTTACTTTTCCTGAGTCAATAATGCGCTTGCCAAAAAAGCGCGCTATCCAATAGTTTGATGTATTTCCTAAAATAGCCGCCACGTAAAAGACCAGAAGCGTAGCTATGACGTTGAGTCCACCGCCGTCAGCGGAGAAAACACCCGCTGCAAAAAGCAAAGAGTCGCCCGGCAAAAACGGGAAAAACACGAGGCCAGTCTCTATAAAGACAATAAGAAAAAGGGGGGTATATACCCACACGGGTCCAAGTGCAATAATCCAACCCGCGATAGCTCCCCGCGGGTCAGACAGCAAATTTACGAAAAAATTAACAATGTCCAAATCGAACCCTTCCGCTGCAATACTCATGTAAGCGCACGCACTGCGACATCCACGCGCACCACATACGCTGTAATACTCACCTGCCAGTGTCCACACTGCGATATCCACGCACAGTACCCACGCCGTAGCACTTACACACAGCGCCTAGGCTACAGCACTCGCGTAAGCGCACGCACTGCAAGTTTCGCGATAACACGCACAATAACGCAAAAGTGC
>CAYNWQ010000242.1:0-2467 GCA_964400955.1 uncultured Gordonibacter sp.
TTTTCTACTCCGAGGTCGGCCTTTGCGACTCCACCATGATTTTTCAGAGCACGCACGGTCGCTACAACCACGACTGCGTCAGGCTTGAGACCTGCTAGGCGGCATTTGATGTCGAGGAATTTCTCAGCACCGAGGTCAGCACCAAAGCCAGCTTCCGTTATGCACACGTCGCCTAGCGCAAGCGCCATACGCGTAGCCATGATAGAGTTGCAGCCATGAGCAATGTTTGCAAAAGGACCGCCGTGAACAAACGCCGGCGTACCTTCAAGTGTTTGCACAAGGTTTGGTTTGAGCGCGTCTTTAAGCAGCGCCGCCATAGCACCCTGTGCTTTAAGGTCGCCTGCTGTGACAGGCTTGTCGTCACGTGTGTAACCTACTACTATGCGAGCAAGACGCTCTTTGAGATCAGTGATAGAAGTCGCCAAGCAAAATATAGCCATGATTTCGCTTGCAACCGTGATGTCAAAGCCGTCCTCGCGCGGCACACCATGAGCTTTGCCACCCATGCCGTCGACGATGTGGCGCAGCTGACGGTCGTTCATGTCAACCACGCGCTTCCACGTGATTTTTCGCACATCAATACCTAGGGCATTACCCTGCTGAATGTGGTTGTCAAGCATAGCGGCGAGCAGGTTATTGGCTGCTCCTATCGCATGAAAGTCGCCGGTGAAATGCAAGTTGATGTCTTCCATAGGGATGACCTGGGCATACCCGCCACCCGCGGCACCACCCTTGATGCCAAACACCGGGCCAAGTGACGGCTCACGCAAAGCAACGACGACGTTTTCACCACGACGAGCCAGTGCATCAGCAAGGCCAACTGTTGTGGTAGTCTTACCTTCGCCTGCAGGAGTCGGATTGATAGCGGTCACCAAAACGAGTTTGCCAGGAGTATAAGCGCCCTCGCGCAACAGGTTGTAGTCAACTTTTGCCTTATAGTTGCCATAAAGCTCCAGATAGCGCTCATCCACCCCCGCTCGCGCCGCAATCTCTGAGATATGTTTTGGTTGTGTCGCCTGGGCGATTTCGATATCGCTTAACATGGTGTGGCCTCCTCTTACTCGTTGGTGGGATTTTTGAAAACTATAAGTAGAGATTCTACCCGCTCACGTCTCAAACACGCCTGAGCTCACGCGCTAAAGGCCAAACTCTACGGGCAAAGGCACTGCGGTAAGCCGCCCGTACATACCGGTCACCGTCCACAGGCGACAAGACACCGCGCGCGGGCGACAAAGCACCGCGCAGCACTCGCACCTCGTGCATTATAAACAAAGCACGAAAAAGGCTCTCCTTACAAATTTGCAAGGGCAAGCAAGCGTAAACCCTCAAGCGTAAGATTAGCGTCCACATGCGTCACTGTCTGCATGTATTTTGCCATCGATGTCGCCAAACCGCCGGTTGCGATAACAGGCGCCTCATACCCTAGCTGCGAAAACACACGTCTCACCAGCCCGTCTACCCTATCAGCCTCACCATACACGATACCTGAGCGTATCGCACCCTCAGTGCTTTTCCCTATTGCACACCCCGGATCATCGAGCTCTACCGCTGCAAGACGTGTCGCATGCGAAAACAAAGCTGACGCGGAAGTCTCCACACCAGGCGCTATGATGCCGCCCACAAAGCTGCCCGATTTATCTATAACCTCAATGTTGGTTGCTGTACCAAAATCAACCACCACGCATGGCGCACCAAAATGGGCGCACGCCGCTATGGCATCGGCCACCCTATCTGCGCCTATCTCTGCCAGACGCGGGTAATCTGCCGTAAAAAGACCCGCCTCATGAGCAAGAGTTGCGCTACAGATTAAAGCATCCCTACCCGTCAACTCACGCAAAGCGCTCGCCCACGCGCGGGTAAGCTGCGGCACCACCGAAGCAAGCGCGCTTACGCGCACCTCTCTGATATCAAGGCCTGCCAGCTCAAACAGAGGAATCAGCTTTATACGCAACTCGTCAGAAGTATGAGCTTTGTTGGTAGCAACTCGCCATGCTCCCACCAGTTTATCTGCACGATATACCCCAACCACCGTTTGTGTGTTTCCAACGTCAATAGCAAGTAACATGTTTCTGACAAACCTCTCTTTTTTATTTCGAAAATATCGTTAAAATGGGTATAGTACAACTATAACGCAGCATCATTATAGCCTTAAGAAAGCTGGTAAACCATGAACGAAACACCACATCGCATACTTGTTGTAGACGACGAACCTTCTATCACAGAATTCGTCAGCTACGCACTGCGCAAAGAAGGCTACGAAACAGACGTCGTAGACAATGGAGAAGACGCGCTTGCTATGGCCGAAAAAAACGACTACGACCTTTTTGTACTCGACATCATGCTGCCAGGCATAGACGGATACGAACTCTGCCGACGCCTGCGCTCGAAAACTTCGGCACCCGTGCTTTTCCTCTCTGCGCGTGACACTGAGCTCGACAAAGTGGTCGGACTTGAGATAGGCGGCGAC
>CAYNWQ010000243.1:0-2462 GCA_964400955.1 uncultured Gordonibacter sp.
GCATCGCCGATACCACATCAAGCGGCACGCTATTATAAAGATGACTTCTGCCGAGCAAATCGGTAACAACGGGAAATTCGAAATTTTTGCGATCCTGCAAAAAATGCGGGCTTTTGCGACGAGCGCAGTGCGTTCACTCTTGTGTGCATTCGCCCTGACTCATCAAAAGGCAGTGTTCACATATCATGACCTCTTGAGCACCAATGACGAAAAGCCCAAGCTCGCAAGGCTTATCATAAGCTAGCTCTTTGATTTGCGAGAGAGTTAGCTCAGTAGAAAGCCACACGCGATTTGCGCCAAGAGAGGCAACGAATGCAAGCGATGTGCGGTTAGTAACAGGCAGGTGCGGGCCAACGTCAAAACTTGCACCCACCTCAACTGCGCGTTGCAATGCAGCTAGGCTATCCACAAGCACCGAAGTGCCCTCGTGCACGCGATGCCACACGTCAAAGTTTATCGTCGTTTCGCGAGCGGGAGCGACAAGGTCGTGCTCTATAGTAGGTAAAGCAATCGCACAATGCTCAGGATAAGAAGTGCTTTCTGCGGTCTCTGTTGCCTGACCAGCTATCACCGCGCTGCCCTTTTCGTAATTGAGCGCGCTTACATATATAGTATGTGCGCCACCGCGTTTCGCACTGCGAGCACACACCGGATTGGTAGCGAGAGCAAAAACACGACAACCCGATGCACGGGTGGCAACCGGAGTGATTGCGCGGGGAGATTTCTCGAGTTTGCGTGTATGGTAGGGCGAAAGTATCTCTTGCTCGAGATCATCGAGTGCACGCGTGCGCACCTTATGCAACTCGGAAAACCCTATGCCTACACCTTCGTCAAGCTCGATATCGAGCGTGGTGAGCTCAAAGGGAGTCTGCCCGAGACGGTTGATGTGGTCATATACTTCTTGCTCGCTAACTGATTTGGTACGTGCAGCTTCGACTACATTGCCCCGTGCGGTACCTGTCGGGGTGTAGGGTTGAGTCTCGACTGAGCCACCTGCTAGGGCGTGCGTCGAGGCGTGCGTCGAGGCGTCCGTTGGCATGAGTGGCAAGGCGTGCGCAAGTGAAAATGATATTTGAAGGGGCTCACCCATTTTAAGAATCGCTTGCCCTTTTATGGGAACACGAGGACTAAAAACGTCGTCTTCAAACGCAACCTCAACGCTGCGTACACGAAACACGCGATCGCCTGCACGCACGCAGTGCGCTGCTTTCGAGTCGAGAGGAATACAGACAAGGTTGTCTTTCGCGCTTAGTTGAGGGTTCGATTTGTCGCGTGACTTTTTGCTTGACTTGTTGGCCGGCTTTGTGCCCGTTTTTTTGCTTGTTTTTGCGTCAACCTTATCACTTGATTCTATGCGGCGAATCATCTGAGAGACGTGGCCTTTTCCTGTCCAAAACTCAACTATATCACCCACGACAAGAGTGTAGTCGTTTTCGATATAGGCCTTATCTTCACTCACGCGCGCGACACGACCGATAAAAGCGCCTCGGTTGTTGGGACGTTTGTAGCTCATAATCTCGTTTCCGCGTTTACCTTCGAGATAAGCCGTGGTAAAACCGCGAGAAAATGCTTCCTCAAGCGCGCGTTTGCCAGTCACTAGAGGCGTGGATACAGAAGTTGCGCAAGCAGGAGTAGAAGCTGCAATAAAGGTAGAATCAGCCGTAGCAGGGATAGGGGCATAAGTAAGCGCCGCAACGGCAGATGTAGAGTCGACCGACGCGGATACATCCTGTTGCGCATACAGTTTGTCGAGTGCGGCGCGATACGTAGATGTCACCGCGTGTACGTAGTCGGGAGACTTCATGCGACCCTCGATTTTCAAGGATGCAACGCCAGACGATATAAGTTCAGGCAAAAGGTCAATCGCGCACAAATCCTGAGGAGAAAGCAAATGGTCTCCGGGTGCGGGTAGCTCTTTTCGCACCGCGTGATTTCTCAATTTGTAGGGCAAACGACACGCCTGCGCGCACAATCCTCGATTTGCTGAACGACCTCCCACAAGCGAAGACATCAAGCACTGACCCGAATAGCACACACATAGTGCGCCGTGCACAAAGGTCTCTATTTCCATATCATAAGCACTTGCTTCTTGCGCAAGCGCGGCTATCTCAGGTAGTGAAAGCTCGCGCGCAAGCGTCACGCGGCGTGCTCCGAGGCGTGCGGCAGCGCGAATGCCCGCTTTGTTGTGCACATTCATCTGTGTAGAGATATGCAAGCGCGCCTGCGGCAGTGTGCGAGATATTTCGCTTGCAAGACCGATGTCTTGCACGATAAAAGCATCCGCACCCGCACGGTAAGCCTGTCGCGCACACTCAAGCGCCGACGTAAATTCATCGGGTAGGATGAGTGTATTGAGCGCAACGTAGACCGCTACTCCACGCAGATGCGCGTAGTCTGCCGCTTGTGCGAGCGTATCAAGCGTAAAATTGTCCGCATTTCTGCGTGCGTTAAAATTTTCCAGT
>CAYNWQ010000244.1:0-2451 GCA_964400955.1 uncultured Gordonibacter sp.
GGGTTCAAGTCAAGCTTTTTCCCTACGCGCATAGGCACATAGATGAGCAGCCCGCATACGAGCGCACCGAGCGATTCAGAAGGGATATTGAGCAGTGGAGTTGCGTTGAGCAAGGGGATTTGACACACCAAACCTGCGAGCACGCCAACTGCAAGCGCGCCTGTCACCTTTGGTCGTACAAGCAGGATTGCGAGGCAATACATCGCGATAATAAAGTTTGGCTTCATACCCATAGAGGAGAGCAGCGAACCGACCGTGAGTTTAAGCACCGCTCCCGCTGCGATAAGCACCGCGATGAGTATAAGATCTTGGGTGGTAAGGCCTTCTTTTTTTGCGCTTGCGGCCACAGTGCGCTTTTGGGTTGATACGTTTTCAGACATGTTCCTCATTCCTTTCTTGGGTGAGCTGTGTCACCGGTAGTCTTTGCAGCTTTTGCTGCGGTTTGTTTTGACGGTTTCGCCGTGTCTTAACAGCCAAACCGCCCCTTACTTGTTTGCCCGTTGTCGGGACTTTTGCCCACTGCTAGAACTTTTGCCCTACACCACGGGACTTTTGCTTTTGCCGACACGGACACGAGAATGAGGTTTTGCGCGCTTTTGATTTCAGTTACCTAGCAGCACTCTTTCCTGCTACTTATCTTGTAGCAGCAAATAAAAAAGACCTGTCCTTTGAAATAAAGGACAGGTCTATTTAGATCTGCGGTGCCACCTTTATTGGTCTTTGAAAAATCAAAAGCCCTCTCGTAAACATGCCAACACATGTTTTGCCCTTAACGCAGGCTCACGGTCCAGATACTCAGTTGCTCATCTGCGGCGCGCATGCCGCGCATAAACAACCTTTCCCCTTTCCCTCGGCGATCCATTTGCTACCTAGCTTTCTACGGGAATCTCAGCTACGCCCGCTCTCTGGAAGTGCTCTGATAGTTTAACCTTCGCCTCATCGGTTTCAAGGTATTAAATTGTGGCGCACACTCTAGCACAAGGGGTGCTCACCCTGTCAAGCATTTTTTTCAAAAATTTATGTTGTCGACATTTTTACGTGAGCGAATGCTCAAATACTTACGCTCATTTAACGCTCGCTTTACGCAAACTTTGCAATAGCTCCATATGCTTTTTTTAGCTTGAAGATACCTACACATAGACAGGTGATAACCATGAAAAAGACAAGCTATGAAGAATGCGCGACAAGCACTCTCGTTTGGGACGAAGACACGTTTGAGCAGCACTTAAGCGCAAGCAAAGCACGTGCGCGCCGCATCATCTCTGCGCTTATCATAGCCGCCGTGGTAATCCTTAATGTGTGCGCTTTTGTGATTGCGCTAAACTGCCCAGCACAAGACGCCCTCACCTATGTCGCGCTTTCCGTATTTGTTTGTGCAGCTGCCGTTTGGTTTTTTGTGAGCCCAGCTGTCAGCGTGCGCCTTAAAGCTCACACGCCTGGCGCGCCATGGTTTCAAGCATCAGCGAAACAGCGTTTTCGCCGCCTAAGATATAGCCGTGTACGATAGAGAGCTTATTGTTTACGAGGGTATTTTCCACGTTGTAATACCCCTCTTCGCTATCATCTACGAGCAAGATAACCGCACGGTTTTTCCCACACAGAGCGCCACCCGCTAAAGCATCCGGAAAATTTTTGCCCGTCGCCAAAGCGACATTGTTGTAGCCTAAAGTCACCGCCGGCAAAACCTTCGCACTACCCCACGCACCACTTGCCCAATACGCTACAAGCGAGCTCGTTTCATAGCGGTCATTGCCACCGATGCGCTGTACTTGTGCACTCACACACACACTGCGCACGCTATCACTCACAACGCCCGTGCCGCCCACAATGATAACCTTACGAGGGTTTGCGCGCGCGATAGCTTGTGCAGTCGCATCATCAAGTGTGCCATCGCTACCCGTCAAAAAGATAGGCGTACGTGAAGCATATGCATAAGGTGCAATAGATAACGCGTCTGCAAAACTCGAGCCACTTGCGATGATAATCGTATCAGACCACGCATCCCCTCCTGCGCGATAGATGTCTATTGCCGTTTCTTGGCGCGTTTGCCCCCATGCGCGCGTGACCGATACCACGCCACTCAAACGCTTGACTGCGCTTTCGACGCGCGGGGAAAGTGCGCTCGAACCACCCACCAGTATCACATTTTGAGCGCCAAGACGCTCGATTTCTAGGGCAGCTTCACTTGTCAGTTCGTCGCCATCAGTAAGGATTATCGCGCTGTCATATACACCGGCAAGACCACTCGCCGCCAAAGCATCAGGGAAATTGGCACCAGACGCCAAAATGACCGTCTCGCACGACCCGTCATCAAAGCCGCTACTCGTTGCGAGCTGCATCGTGTCATAGCGCGTATCGCCCGCAAGGCGCGTCCAAGAGTTTTCGAGCACCGTCACGCTCACTGTATAAGTGACGCTGCTGCCATCTGCGGCAGTTACGGTAAAAGTAACC
>CAYNWQ010000245.1:0-2446 GCA_964400955.1 uncultured Gordonibacter sp.
TCGCTTTTTTGCTCAATGGTATCGCTGAAGACATCGTGTGTGTGAGAGGAAACTGTGATGCCGAAGTCGATCAGATGGTTCTTGATTTTTCGTGCAAAGCTGATTTTGCGCTGATCAGAGATGGCGGTTTAACTTTTTTCCTTACACACGGCCATATTCCATCAATTTCTCCTCAAGACGCGCGCGATGCGTATGCGAGCGTTATGAACCCCGAGTGCTCACTAAAGGCGGACGCTTCGCAAAAGTCAGATGCTGCAGTAGAGTATCACATGCTCTCAGACTTTGAAGACACAAATGTGTTGCTCAAGTCAACTGATGTCTATCTTTCGGGTCACACACACAAAAAGGTGCTTGAGCGTATGCCCTCGGGTCGCATTTTACTCAACCCCGGTTCTACTTCTTTACCGAAAGATGGCTCTGCAAGCTATGCAATGTATGACAATGGTGTCTTTACACTAAAAACCTTTGATGGTGTTGTTGTATCAAAGCTTTCTGTTAATTCGCGCTAATTGTCGAAAAAGCTTTGTTTTTCATCGCGGAAAGGCGTATTTGAGCGTATACTGTCTTTTGCCTTTAAGGGCGGTACAGAGAGACCGACAAGGCGCGCGACATACATCTATACTTTAGCATACGTGCGCCTTCGTCACTGACGAAGGCGTTTTTTTATCCTTTGTGCGCAAGCGTATGTGTATCCGATGAAAGGAAGGTAGATTTGAGCGACATAAGCGACAAACTTCTGAGCAACACTTCAAAGTATGCAGGTAAACCAGCTCTTTTGGTCTTAGAAGACGGGGCGGTTTTTGTGGGTTGTGCCTGTGCAGCAGAAGGCGAGGTGTATGGCGAAATATGTTTTAACACCTCTTTGGAAGGTTATTTGGAAGTGATAACTGACCCTTCCTATGCAGGGCAAATCATCACAATGACTTACCCTCAAATTGGAAATTATGGTGTTTCACTCGATGATGTGCAAGCGACTACTCCAGCCTTGCGCGGTCTTGTTGTGCGTGATATGTGCACGACGCCTTCAAATTGGCGCGCAACTATGAGTCTGCCTGATTACTTGCGTGAGCATAAGGTAGTTGCCGTTGAAGGCATCGATACGCGTGCGCTTGTGCGACATGTGCGCGATAAGGGCGCGCAGCGTGCAGTGCTTTCTACGCTTGATACCAATCCGGATAGCTTGCTTGAAAAGGTTTTGGCAAGTCAGTCTATCGTGGGAGTTAATTTGGCATCGAGTGTTTCATGCGATGCTATACACTCGATCGGCTCTGAAATATTACCAGCCTCCCAAACATTTGCGCTTAAATCGCCATCAAAGCCGCGATATAAGGTATATGCCTATGATTGTGGTGCAAAACTATCCATCTTGCAAAACCTCGTGCGCGTGGGCTGTGAGCTTACGGTTGTGCCTTGGGATACTCCAGCCGAAGAGGTCTTAGCGGCAAAACCTGATGGCGTGTTTTTGAGTAATGGTCCTGGGGATCCGGATGCGGTGTCAGGTACCTATACCCAAGTTGAAAAATTGCTTGGCAAAATTCCTGTTTTTGGCATTTGCCTCGGACATCAGATGATAAGCAAGGCAGCAGGCGCTGATATCGAAAAACTCAAATTCGGACATCGCGGGGGCAACCATCCCGTC
The DNA here is from genome assembly GCA_964400955.1 of uncultured Gordonibacter sp. Classification (GTDB taxonomy): domain Bacteria; phylum Actinomycetota; class Coriobacteriia; order Coriobacteriales; family Eggerthellaceae; genus CAJFUR01. Next base: position 1,640 of record CAYNWQ010000245.1, read on the forward strand.
GAAAACCTGCTTACAGGACGCGTAGAGATAACAGCACAAAACCACGGGTTTGGCCTCTTGTTTCCCAGTCTAGGGCCACTTGTGCCTGAGCTTTCTAGTGGCTTTACCACACACGTTGATGATTTACGATTTTGGGCGCGTGCTCATATAGCACCGGTTGTGCAAAATGAGCGCTTTGGTCGCATCCAACTTACACATGTCAACCTCAATGACGGCACGGCGGAAGGTATAGCATTTTTGGACATACCGGCCTTTAGTGTGCAATATCATCCCGAAGCTTCACCGGGACCAACCGATGCACACTATCTTTTCACGGCCTTTACGCGTTTGATGGATAAACGCGATGATTACCTTGATATTGATATCGCAAAAGATCGTCTTGCCGGTTGGCTTTTTGGACGCGAGTCTGAAAAGGAGAGTGCAGCTGAGGCTGACATTGATTGTGCGAATGCAAAGGGGGAGAGCCAAAATGCCTAAACGAAGTGACATCGAAACCATTCTTGTTATTGGCTCAGGCCCTATCGTCATCGGCCAAGCATGCGAGTTTGACTATTCCTGTGCGCAGGCGTGTAAAGTACTTAAAGCTGACGGATATCGCGTGGTTTTGGTTAATTCAAATCCCGCCACCATCATGACTGACCCAGGTCTTGCCGATCGCACCTACGTCGAGCCTATCACGGCAGAGTTTATCGAGCAGGTTATAGAGCGTGAGCGCCCACAAGCGCTCCTCCCAACGCTTGGTGGACAAACAGGTCTTAACGCAGCTGTTGAGCTAGCTCATGCAGGTGTACTCGAGAAATACAACGT
>CAYNWQ010000246.1:0-2434 GCA_964400955.1 uncultured Gordonibacter sp.
CGCAATCATCGCTCGCTCATACAAACGATTGGGCGTGCTGCGCGTAATGTAAGTGGACAGGTCATCATGTATGCCGACAAAACGACTGACTCGATGCAGCAGGCGATAGACGAGACGCGCCGCCGTCGCGCTATTCAGATGCGCTACAACACTGAGCACGGTATCGAGCCGCGCACGGTGCGTAAGGCCATCAATGACATCATGGGTTATGTGAAAGATGAAGTTGGTACGACGTCTGCTGAGGCCATCAACAAAGAGCTTGCTTCGCTTTCGCGCGAAGAAGTGTTGCGCATTATCTCAAGTATGGAAGACGAGATGGCGCAAGCATCGCGCGATATGAATTTTGAGGACGCTGCTCGTTTGCGCGATCAAGTGGTTAAACTGCGCGCGCAGGTGGAGGGCGAAAAAGAAGAAGACGTGCTTGCGCGCCTTAAAGCGAGTGCTCGCAAGGGGAGTGCTTTCGGCAACCGCAAGCATGCTGCCTACGGCAGCTCGCGCAAAAGCTAGTGCCCGCAAAAGCTAGTGCGCGGGTGCACTGATTGCCGATGCGATGTGCCCAGCTCATACTCTGCCTGGGCACCAAATGCTTGCGGGTCGCGTGAAACTTGCAACATGTGTGGAGCACGCCTGCGCATGCGGAAAAGATTACATTTGTTGTTTTGCCACTAAAAGAGTGCTAGAATCTGCGGCTGGTGGCTTTCGACAAGGGGGGTGCTACACTGTATGGCAAATATCCTCAGGAAAAAGACTGAGCACAGTTGGATGGCGTATGCTTTCTGGCGTGCATGGATTTTGGTGATTTACTCTTCGCCTCTGTGGGCTAACTTCAACAATACCTCCGACAGTGTCGCTTGGGTATCGATGTATATCTGGTCGACAGTTGCTTTTATCGTGACCATAGTTCTTATGGCTGTGTTTTACAAGCAGGGCAATCGCATTATTTCAAGCAGTTGGCTCAATCTGTTAGCGGGTGTGCTGGTTGCTGCAGGCGTAGGTTTTGAATACCTTTCGCTTTTTATCTTTGAGTCGTCGGACGCGCCTTTGTTTGTCTTTGGCGCATTGCTTAGCGGTATAGGTACTGCTCAGGTGGCTCTTTTCAGTGGCAACTTGTATGTGCGCTTTACGTCATCGCAGGCGTATTCAAAAATACTGCTTTCAGAAACTTGGGCTGGCCTTATCTTTTTCTTTGCTATCGGCACGTTTCGCGAGGCGACACTTGTTATCGCTGTCATCTTGCCTTTGCTCGGCATGGGCATAGCAGTACTTGAGCGCTATCGCATAGAAAAATACAACCCCGGCTTTTCGCTTTCGTTTGTGGATGCGGCGGATGTGATAGCGCCAGAGGCTAAGGCGGCCGCTGACACAAAAGCCGCACATGATACAAAGGCGCACGCCGCGAAAGCGACCGCCGGCGTTAACTTTGACGCTCCAGACGCGCAAAAGTCATCACGCGCGCAGAGCGTAGGTGTCTTTGTGCGCTTCCTCATCGTGATAATCTTGCTGGCATTTGCGGCGAGCTTTACGAAAAATATCGGCAGCGCTGCAAGCGTCACCACGACGGTGAGCGACAGTATGATTTTAGGCATCACGGCCGTTATCGCGGTCAGCTTTATCTCAAGCTGCCTCATCACGCTCTCGGATAAATTTGACTTTTACATGCTGTATTATCCGCTTGTGCTCCTGTTGGCATTTTCTGTTGTGATGGCATTTGGCAACGTCGATGGGTCTGTGTTTGCTATCGCATGCGTGTGCTTTTCCTACAACTTCGTGAGCATGCTTTTGACCTGCGTGCTTATCTTTGCCGCAAAGGGCGATCAGTGGGACTCCACTTGGGTGTTTGGACTCGGGCGCGCGGCGTATGCTTTTGGCAGCCTTGTTGGCATCATGATAGGTCTGTCTGCTCCTGCCAAAGGCTTGCTTGCAGGTGAAAACGCACTTACCTTTGGGCTGGTGCTTGCCTTCCTTGTGGCAGTGCTTGCGGTATTTATGTTTAGGGAAAGCGATGCTTACAAACTCACGCATAAAGGGAAGGCCACTCAGGTCTTTATGGTAAGCGACGATGACGCCGAGTTGTTTGCGGGCGCTGCGGCGCCTTTGAGTAGTGTTGACACCTTTGCGATTACCTACAAACTGACTGGACGCGAAACCGAAGTGTTTGCTTTGCTTGTGCAAGGTTTTGATACGCGCACTATCTCGACGAAGCTCTACGTGAGCGAAAATACGACTAAGACCCACATCCACAATATCTATGCGAAGCTTGGCGTGAAAAATCGCCAAGGGTTTTTGGAGAAAACGCAACACCTGCGCAACTTTTAGTAAGCGGGCTTTATCTGACTGCCCGCCTCTGTCCGCCTCACACTCGCCTCGCCACCCCCCCCGCGCAGGTGGCGCGCTATGCGGCGCGCTCGTGCGCACCCGCACACACGCTCGCTTC
>CAYNWQ010000247.1:0-2429 GCA_964400955.1 uncultured Gordonibacter sp.
TTTGGCGCCAGCGTTCTTTTTGCTGTTTTTCGCGTTGCTTTGCGCATTGTTGCGCGCACCGTTACGAATATTGTTGCGTGCATTATTACGCGATGCATCTTGGGAGTTGCCATGTGCGCCACCTTGTGCGTTATTTGCATCGCCGCGCGCGCCATTACGAGCATCGCCGCGCGCCCCATTACGAGCATCACCGCGCGCCCCACCTTGTGCACCTCGCGCGCCACCTTGCGCGTTATTGTGCGCACGCAAACCCGACGATTTTTGTCCCGGACGCGGCCCGTCTGCCTTGCGCGAGTTACTCTGCAAACGCACCTCTTCTTCGGCCTCGCGCCTCTCTTGCTTCATTTGCTTTTTCTGCAGGATTTGCTTTTGCGCACCTGATTGCTTTGATTTTGATTTTTTCTTTTGGCGGTTGCGCGAGTTCGAAGGCTGATTGCCCTGCTTTTTCTGCGAGCTCGAATCAAACTGTTCATCTTGCGCCGAGTTGCGTATCTCATCTAGGTCTATATCTTGCAACTTAAGCGTCATGTCACCCGCATGCCCGTCCCCAAGTTTTGTCGAACGACGACGGGGCTTGCGAGCAGTGACGCCCGCACCACGTCCGCTGCTCGATCTTTTCGCATTGTCCGCACCACGACCGCTGCTCGAGCGTCCACCTACACCTTGCGCACCTTCAGCATGTGAGCCCACATGGCGCACGCTACCAGCACTTGCGAGCTTGTCGTTTTCCGTAAAGAGCGAGGTTGCATACGTCGCACTTTGCATAAGAGGAAACTCGTTTTGTGATTTTGCTTCTTCCCAGGCTTTTTTACCGCAAAAATTAGGGGTGTTTGAGCCATTTTTCTTTTCGAGGTCAGCGAGTGGCACGCGCACTGGTTTTTCTTCACCCACGCGCAAAGACACTATCTCGCGCGGCACGTCCAAATCGACAACTTTAGCATCGCCGTCTGGCGTTTTCACGACGCTATTACGCTTTGGTGCGCGGCCGTTAAAGTCTTTGTAGGCATCAAACTCGTAGCGCAAACAACACATCAGTCTGCCGCACACACCCGATATTTTCTGCGGGTTTAAAGATAAGTTTTGCTCTTTTGCCATACGAATAGACACCGGGCAAAATCCCCCGCTCATACGTGCACAGCACAGCTCCTGTCCACAGTGTCCATAGCCGCCCACCATGCGTGCCTCGTCGCGCACGCCGATCTGGCGCATGTCGATACGGACATGAAAATGCGCGGCAAGCTTGCGCACCAACTCACGAAAGTCCACGCGCTCCTCAGACTCAAAATAAAAGACCGCTTTGTCACCTTCGAGCAAATACTCCACCGAAACGGGGCGCATATCGTTGTTTTCCTCGGCAGCCATTTCCTTAAAGACCGGCAAAGCTTCCTTGCTTTTTTGCTCCATCTCACTCGCACGCTCGATGTCTTTAGCACTCGCTATACGTTTTACCGGTTTTAGGGCAGTTTTGAGTTTTTTCAACTCTGACTTCTCAACCTCAAATACATCACCCGCCGCATGGCCAAACTCCACGCCACGTGCAGTAAGCACAACGACCGCGTCACCTTTTTTTATATCGAGCTTTCCGGGATCAAACCACAGCGTCCGCGGATTGTATTGTAAATTAATCGGTGCTACCCGAACCATGCAAAAACCTCACTATCTTATATGTCAAGCAAATGTGTCGCCTGCGCTATCGCGCGTGACGCACGCATTATTTTTCAAACAATTTTTCTTTTACCTCAAGCAACAAAACATCGAGGCATGTCTCAGGTGATACATTATACGCCATAGATGCCTCGCAATCATCCACACATAAAAGCGCGGCGGCGGCTTTTGCCTCGGTGGTGTAAAGAGCAGCCTCGGTCACGCTTTCTCGCACATCAACATTGATGATGAGCTCGGGCGTACCGGCACAGCTCGCCATAACATCGCGCAGCCACCCTCTCACACACGCAAGCATTTGATGGGTAAGCTCGGTAGTTTTAGCGCTCAGCGCACGCTTGTTACGCATCTCAATCTGTCTAATGGCTGACTTTTCAAAAAAATCAGCGTATTCGGCTATCTCTTGTTCTTGCTCAGCGCGCACCGCATCAAGCGGGACTTTCATTTCGTCCGCAAGCTCGTGGATCTGCTCAATCAAATCCCAATCATCAGCAAGCCTTAAACGCGCCATCGACTCGAGCACTTTTTTGCGTAGGCCGCAACGCTCGCTTGATTTGAGAAACTCCGCCGCACGGTCAAGCGAGCCATCACAAGCCTGTATTGCCGCGCGCGCCGCGTCAAGCGACACACCCGTATTTTGCACCAAAATACGGGCTGATTCAGTAGCCGGTATGTGCCTAAAAGGTATCACCTGACACCGCGACAAAATAGTCGGCAGCACGCTTTCGCAAGTACGTGCAAGCAAGATGAGCACCACATCACGAGCA
>CAYNWQ010000248.1:0-2412 GCA_964400955.1 uncultured Gordonibacter sp.
GGCATAGGGTGCCAAAGTGTATGCACCGCGCCTAGTGCCGAGTAACAATCCTTCACCGTTTTCACGATAACACGCACCGCGATAAGGTCGTATATCTCCGAAAAGCCTTTGCCTTTGCGCACCATTTTTTGGTATATCGAATACAGGTGTTTTGGACGCCCCATAATCTGTGCTTGAATGCCGACTTTTCCCATCTCATCATGTAAGATGTCAATTATCTGAGCAAGGTAGGCTTCACGCTCAGCACGGCTTTCGGTCACCATACGCGAGACCTGTTTGTATTTGTTGGGTTCAAGGTAGAAAAAAGCGAGATCTTCGAGCTCCCATTTGATAGAGTTGATGCCAAGGCGATGCGCAATAGGGGCATAAATCTCGAGTGTCTCGCGCGCTTTGAAAATACGCCTGTCTTCACGCAAAGCAGCAAGTGTGCGCATGTTGTGCAAGCGGTCAGCAAGTTTTATAACCACCACACGAATGTCTTTGCTCATAGCAACAAACATCTTACGAATAGTGGCCGCCTGCTCATCGGTCAGACTCTCAACCTCAATGCGTGAAATCTTTGTTACGCCATCCACCAGATAAGCGATGCGCTCGTTAAAAGTCTCTTCTACCTGCTCAAGCGTCACATCAGAATCTTCGACGGTGTCGTGAATGAGCGCAGCAACGAGCGTTTCTGCGTCCATACGCAAATCAGCCAAAATAAGCGCCACCTCAACAGGATGAACGATAAAAGGCTCGCCGCTTTTGCGACACTGCCCTTTATGCGCACGACTCGCAAACTCAAAAGCGAGCTCGAGCAAGTTTTCTTCGTCTTGCGTAAGGTAGCTCGCAGTTGATTCTTGTAAAGTTGCAAAACGCTCCTCGGGAGTAAATACCTCCCGCTCAGCACTTGGCAGGCGACCATCCATGCGGCCGTCAATCGCAAAGCTGTGCTGGACTACATGCGGTCTGCCTAAAAGATCGTCTTCGACGGTTTGTAATTTACGCGCATCAGCAACCGGCGCGCCGAGCATTTCTTCAGTATTGATATTTTCAAACTCACTTGACACGTGTCAGCCCTCCTTACTTTGCGCTGTTGTTTTTGCCACCGACGTTGTTAGGATTGTTTTTTTTGCTGGTGTTGTTTTTGTTGCTGGTGTTTTTACCACCCGCGTTGCCTCCGTTAGAGCCAGTACCACCCTTGTTTCCCTTGCCACCCTTTTGCGATGTATTGGCATGCTTGCGCGAAAAAGGTTTGCACCCCGGTATTGCATCGCGTACGTCAAAGTCTCCAGGACGCCTTGTGCGCATGTCATCGGCGCTTGGCACGATAGGGCGAGACAAGCGCTGACGCACACTTTCGGTATCACTTCGTAGAGCCCACTCACAAAACGTGTTGAATATATCACGCTCGCCAAGACCCTCGCGATAACGCACACTATCGGTCAGCTCAACTTTTGACTCAGATTCATTTACGTGATTAGAGCGCGTCATCTCACCAGATGAGTACACCGCATGTGTCTCCACGAGGCCTAGCCCGCGAAATACCGCGACACCACACGACACCGAAGTGGGGCTCACCTGACGAATACGAGAGCTCGATAGCGACGCGAGCTCAGCATTGCCCATAGAAAAATAGCGCGTCCCCGTCATGCGCTGTATCGCGCGCAATCTGCGATAAACCTGAGCCATTACCTCTCGGTCAGGCGTCATATCCTGCAAGATATTTCTGTTTATCTGCGCGTCACCTCGTCCGTAAAGCAAATGCACATAAGCAGGCAGCCCGTCGCGTCCGGCTCGTCCACTCATCTGGTTAAACTCTATTTCGTTGAAGGGCATGTGGTACAAAACTACATGGCGGATGTTGGGGATATTTACTCCCTCACCAAAAGCAGAAGTCGCCACAAGTACAGACAAAGCATCGGTACGGAAAAGCTCTTCGATGCGTTTGCGCTCAGCACGCGTAAGTCCCGCGTTGTAAAACCCGATAAGCGGAGCAATCTGAGGCACACGTTTGCGCAAAGTGCGCGCGAGCACGACCGATTGCTCTCGCGAGTTGACATACACGACCGTCTTTTCACCGCTTGCCACGAGGTTTGCCAAATAATTATCGCGATTTTTTAGATTGCGCTGGTCGTCGAGGTACAAATTTTCACGTTTTGTTTCATCGATGACGCGCTTGGTCAAAGGAAGTACTGCATCAATTTCTTGAGCAATTTGAGAGGTTGCTGTAGCAGTCAGCGCCAAGACAGTAGGATTACCCAAACGTCTGATAGCTTGGCCTATCTGAGCATAGGCGACGCGCTGACCCGCCTGCGCGAGACCGACGTGGTGAGCCTCATCCACGACAACAAAACCAATACGCCCACTCGTTGCGAACTCATCTGCGTGATACGTGAGAAACTCAGGCGTGGTCAAGACAATGTCAACACT
>CAYNWQ010000249.1:0-2400 GCA_964400955.1 uncultured Gordonibacter sp.
ATCTTCTTGACATCGAACAAAAGTTCGTTATACTGGGCACATCGAAAGCAGCCGAAGGCTTCCGCAGCCAACACGCCTGCACTCCAGGCGCGCGCATTCTTCTAACGGCCAAGCGCTGGTTCGTGTGATTACGTGCGTGAATTGCAAATGTCTTTCATGTGACAGTTTTTATCCAGGTTTTGATTGGTTGATTGTTAGCTTGCACTGCAAATATTTTCACGTGTTTTCGAGTTTGATGATTTCGTTTTGCATGTTCTTTTAAGTTAACCATTTCGGCAATAAATTGATATAATGCCAAAATGGTTAAAAGAAAGGAGGCTGTAATGGATTTTGCAAATATGATTCAACTTCCTGATGGCTTCTTCAGCAGAAAAGACATTGAGACTGCTGCATCTAAGCTCGATGGATTTAGACCCACCCAACTGCGTAATCTTATTGCAAAACTTCTTAATCGTGGAATCATTGAACGTGTAGGATATGGAGTTTATGTACTAGCTCGTAGTGAACGACGGACAAATTACTGTCCATGCTGTTCTGCTGAAGTACAGCATGTGTCAGATGTTTTGAGCAGGGATTTTCCGCTCCTTAAATGCAGAGTTTGGGCTCTGTCTGATATGAATGAGTTTTTAAATCATCAGATAGCTTCCAAGGTTGTCTTTGTGCAGGTTGAAAAGGACGGCATTGAGTTTGTTTTCGATTCATTGAAAGAAACTTTGCCTGATACAGTAGCGGTTTTGCTTAGCCCAAGCGCCAACGATATGACGCACTACAGTAAGGATGTGACAGTTACTATTACAAGGCTTGCTTCTGAGGTTCCACGGGCATCTGATGGTAGGTATGGCGTGGCTCTTGAACAAATGATAGTGGATATGTTTGCAGATTGCTTGTTTTTATCAATGCTTCCTAGGGCCGACTACCCGGCTGCTATTGAAGGGATGTTTGTAAAATACGCAATTAATGAAAGCGCTTTATTTCGTTATGCACGCAGGCGTGGCAAAGAGGAGGAACTTGTTGCGTTCTTTCACAACGAGACCAACATTGAACTTTTTGGAAGGAACTTTGATGATTGATGCAAGTAGCTACAGGAAGGAACACTTAGAAAGCCTTCGTAGTGGTAAGAAGGTAGACATTCAGATACTTGAGCGCTGTATTTATGCACTTGGTCTTTTAGAGGCTCTTGTTAGAGTAGGGGCGCCTATTACATTTAAGGGTGGGTCAAGTCTTATGCTTCTTCTTGACAGTCCAAAAAGATTGTCAACAGACATTGACGTTGTGGTAGCGCCCGAGACCGATATGAAACGCTATATTCTGCAGGCAGCAGAATTGTTTTCGTTTAAACGTTGTGAAGAGCAAGTGAGAAAAGGACGCAACGGCATAGATAAACAACATTACAAGTTTTACTACGAATCGCCAGTGATGAACAGGGAGTTTTATATTTTGCTTGACATTCTGTATGAAAAAGATTGCTATGCAAGTCATGTTACAAGGCAGATAGATAACGACCTGCTGCTTCAATTGGGCAACCCAGTTGCAATATCTATGCCATCGCCGGACTGCATCCTTGGTGATAAGCTGACTGCGTTTGCGCCTCATACTACTGGCATTCCATTTGGTGTTGGTAAAGAGCTTGAGATTATAAAGCAGATGTATGACATTGCAACGCTCATTGATGTTTGTACGGATTTTTCAGCTGCTGTGGAAACGTTTCGCGCAATTGCTGCTTCGGAAGCAGCGTACAGGGGTCTTAGTGTGAATTGCGATGACATACTTGACGACACTATCAGCGCTTGTGTTTCCATTGCATCAAGGGGCTACTACGAAAAGGAAGATTACGCAAAGTATCTTTTAGGCATACGGGCGATTTCTAATCACATCTATGCGGAAAAGTTCTCGGCTGAAAAGGCTTCAGCTCTGGCGTGTAAGGTAATGTGTTTTGCGGCATGCGTTAAGTCAGAAACAACTTTTGAACGTATTTTTGAACCAGCAAAATTTATGGAGTGCGATGTTTCAAAAACACCGTATCCAAAGTTGAAGGCGATGAGAAAACTTGACCAAAATGCTTTCGCTTATTTTGTAAGAGCCATGGAGGTGTTGGGTTATCTGGATTAGGTTTTATTGGTAAACCGGCATGACATTATGTTGTACATGCTTCAATAATGTTGAAGTTTGCACCTGATGTATCGTTGTAAACATGAGCTAGACATGCGCATATCCTACAGAGCTTTCGCGTACAAATACTGATGGCAGCCAAAAGTCTCCTGCCGCCAACACGCCTGCACTCCAAGCGTGCGTATTCTTCTTGTGGCCAAGCGCTAGTTCGTGTAATCTTAGAGGCTATATTGTATTATCAGAAGCCTTTTAGTTCTGCAGTAGCCAGTCGATAGCATACACACATTCGAT
>CAYNWQ010000250.1:0-2374 GCA_964400955.1 uncultured Gordonibacter sp.
TGCCCCAAGGCACCAATAACGAGCTCTGGTGAAAACTTACTAAAATCAGGCACGAGATAATAAGCTGCACCTTCAAGGGCGCCTGGCATAGTAAGCGTGTAAACCGCAATAGCGATAGCCATAATGATAAGAGCAGGCATCATAACGAGATTTGCTTTTTCGATGCCGCCTTTAACACCAAGTGCTACCACGACAAACACGATAGCCATGAAAAGCAACATCCAGAAAAAGCTCTCAACATCACTCGTAATAAAACCGGTAAAGAAATCACCCGTGCCATCAGCGAGTACTTCGGGGCCGTTGATAATATAGGCAGCGGCATATTTCGTTACCCAACCGCCGATAATGCAATAATACGGCGTGATAATAAACGGCACAATTGAAGCCAAAATGCCAATGAAAGCAAATTTTTTGCCATACTTTTTAAACGCACCGATGGCCGAAAGCCCTGTACGACGACCGAGCGCCGTTTCAAGCAAAAGTAACGATACGCCAAACGTAAACACCAGTAAGATATAGGTGAGGATAAACGTACCTCCACCATATTTTGCCGCCAAGTACGGGAAACGCCACATGTTTCCTAAACCGACAGCAGACGCCGCGCCTGCTAAAATAAACGCCCACTTGTTTGACCATGCAGCGCGTTCGTGTTTGATTTCACTTGCCATATTTGCCCTTTCTTATCTTTTCGATACCTTGTTTGCCACAGCGCGCTTATCCACCACCTAGCGTGCGCAGGTAGCGCTTAGGTGAGCTGTGATGCAATCTTTACCATTACACAGACGGTTGATTATAAGGCAAAATGTAAACTTATGCGCAAAAAAGAATGTTCGGACTTTGAAAAGCTCGCTCAATGCGAGTTTTTTGGCGATAAACGGGCGATTTGAGGTTTTAAAGAACAAGACGCGCACGTGTGGTCTATTATATGCACGACAAAAAGATTGGAGTAACGCTTATGTGCGGTATCTGCGGTTTCACAGGCGCAACAGAAAAAGACGCGCCTATCCTAAAAGCAATGTGTGACATCATGGCACACCGAGGCCCTGACGGTGAGGGTCAATATCTCGACGAAGGCATCGCGCTTGGCCACAGGCGTCTTTCGCTTATCGACCTTGAAGGCGGCAGCCAACCTATGATACGCGAAAGCGGCGAGCACACATCGCGCGTGAGCTCTCCCGCGCAAAAGGCGGATGCTGTGTCAAGTACGGACGCGTCGGTAGCGGACACGGCGGACATAGCTGATAGGGACACACTCGTACAAGGTGACTGGGCGATAGTTTTTAACGGCGAGATTTATAACTACCGCGACCTGCGCGCAGAGCTTGAGGCTGACGGCTGGACTTTTGAAACAAACTCCGACACTGAGGTGCTATTGGTAAGTTATATCGCGTGGGGCGAAGATATGCTCAATCGCCTGCGCGGCATGTTTGCTTTTGCAATCTGGCACCGCAGCACCCGTGAGCTTTTCTGCGCACGTGATTTCTTTGGCATCAAGCCTTTTTATTATACACTTACAGATTCTATCCACGGCAAGCAATTTATCTTTGCCTCTGAGATTAAAAGCATACTCGAGCATCCCGCTTACACGCGCGATCTCAATGAAGCGGCGCTTGAGCAGTACCTTTGCTTTCAATTTAGCGCACTTGATGAAACGTTTTTTAAAGGCGTTTTCAAGCTACCGCCCGCACATTGCATGCATGTAAGCGCAGATGGCACGCTAAAGATGCGACGCTTTTGGCGTCCGAGCTATAACTTTGACGAAAGTCGTTCGCGCGAAGACACCGCGCGTGTTATAGATGACGTCATGAAAGAAAGTGTACGCTACCATAATGTGGCCGATGTTGAAGTGGGCAGCTTTTTGTCAAGCGGCATCGACTCAAGCTATATGGCAGCTTGCCTCGCTAAAGAAAACCCCGACATCAAGACCTTTACCGTGGGCTTTGAGTGCTACAAAAATGCCAGCGCCAACAACGCTCAAGGCGCCGGCGGCAAAACTATGCGCGACGAAATATCCTGGGCAAACGAACTTGCCGATGAGCTCAATATCGAAAACGACTACAAACACATTAGCGAAGCCGAATACTGGGATAGCCTTGAGAGAGTACAATGGCACATGGACGAGCCTTCGGCAGACCCCTCTGCGGTGGCTCTGTATTTTGTAGACCAAATTGCTGCAAAAAAAGTTAAGGCAGTCCTGTCTGGTGAAGGAGCCGATGAGTTTTTTGGTGGATACCGCATCTATCAAACTCCTTTTGCTAATCAAAAACTTTCTTGGATGCCAAAAGGGCTTTTGCGTAGCGCCTCAAGTGTGGCACGCAAGCTTGGTGTGCGCGGCGCAAACTACCTCGAGCGCGCAAGCGAGACGGTAGAAGAC
>CAYNWQ010000251.1:0-2361 GCA_964400955.1 uncultured Gordonibacter sp.
GCGCGTCGTTTTGGTGAGCGCCCCGAGATAGTACATGCGATAGAAGCTCATCATAACGATGTAGAGCCTAATAGCGTGCTTGATGTGCTGATTCAGGCTGCAGATGCGGTATCGGCAGCTCGTCCGGGCGCACGTAAAGAAACCCTCGATGCTTATATCAAACGTCTTGAAAAACTCGAAGAGATAGCAAACTCTTATAAGGGTGTTGAGCGCACTTATGCTATCCAGGCAGGTCGTGAAGTACGCGTAATGGTACAGCCGGAAGTTGTTGATGAAGCTACTACAGTTGTACTGGCACATGACATAGCGCAGCGTATTGAAAACGAATTGCAATACCCCGGCCAAGTTAAAGTTGTCGTTATCAGGGAAAGCCGAGCGATTGGTATAGCGAAATAACTATGAGTGAACGTGCGCTGAGTGCATTTGTAGAATCAGTGTGTGGTGATAGCCATCTCCGTGTCGAAGACGACTTAGGAGATGGCTTCGTTCGTTTAAAGACCTCAGAAGCTGAGCGCAGACAAGCTGCTCATGATATACGTTCAACTGAAGATGCTGTCATAGAAATGTTGCGTAATGCGCGTGATGCTGGCGCCCAGACTATTTTTCTTGCTATGTCTCGTGATGAAAATACGCGAAGGCTTACTATGATAGATGATGGGTGCGGTATTCCTCAAGCCATGCATGAGCGTATTTTTGAACCTCGTGTAACATCAAAGCTCGATACGATGCACTTTGATAAATGGGGAGTGCATGGGCGTGGCATGGCGCTATATTCTATCAAAGTAAACGCAAAGCATGCTTTTGTTGCAACTTCTGATATCGATAAGGGCAGCGCCTTTGTAGTAGAAACTGATTTGACGCAGCTTTCTGAAAAAACCGACCAGTCAACATTTCCTACGTTTGAAGTAAAAGACAGTGGCACGCTTGCGTTGCGTGGCCCCAAAAATGTCATCAGGACGGTTTGTGAGTTTGCGCTTGAAAGTAGAAACACCTGCTCGGTGTATTTTGGTTCCATTAGCGAAATTGCCGCTACCTTGTATGCGTTTGGGAAGACGGCTATGCCTGTGGCTACTCGCACCTTTTGTCATGACTATGCGAGTCTACCTCTCTGTAAACGACTTGCGATATCTGCTGATCCAGCTATGTTTGCACGCATAGCACACTCACTTGGGCTTGTTATGTCCGAGCGTAATGCGAGACGTGTTATGGATGGCGATATTGCACCACTCGATAGTATGCTTGACAGACTGAAAACCTATAGTTTTTCTGATGTACCTGCGCGAACAAAGTCAAAAGACAAAAGTAAGAAATTAGCCAAAGACGCACGTGGTCTTAAACTTGATGAGTCCGACGTGCGCTCGCTTAAAGCAAAAGGACGCGAGATACTTTTAGACCTTGCTCCTCGCTATTATTTAGATAGTGGAGCTGAGGTAGTAGTGCAGGTAGCCTCTGATGCTATTAAAATAATTATTCCTGCAGAAAAGCTCAGGTGAAATAGTAAAACCTCTTGCGTATACGTACTTGTGTGGATAAAATATGCGCGTGCGAAAAGCTATATATTGCACAACAGATATACTCTATACGTACTACAAACAGACGAGTGAAACGAACAACAAATGCATGCAACGAGTTTAAATGAAGGTCAAGCCAAATCAGGGTGCTTAAAAGTATCATCCAAGTCGTCTCCAGCTTCAGTTGCTGGTGCAATAGCCGGGATGATAAAAGATGGCGTCATCGTTGATATCCAGTCAGTGGGGGCAGGTGCCGTAAACCAAGCGGTTAAAGCTATAGCAATCTCCCGAGGGTTTTTGTCGCCAATAGGTATCGAAATAGTATGCGTGCCCTCTTTTGCTGATATCGTCATCGACGGCGAATATCGTACGGCGATTCGATTTTCTGTGGAGCCTCGGTATGAAAGAGGCACCTTATCGAGTGTTGATTCTTTAAACAACTAATAGATTTAATAGAATAGGTATTTAATGATTACTGCTTTATCAGATCTGAAGTTTTGCGTTAAAACTTTCGGTTGCCAGATGAACAAACACGACTCCGAACGTGTTTGCGGCATGCTTGAAGCTTTAGGCGCTTTTCCTGTTGACACTATAGAGGCTGCCGACATCGTTATCTTTATGACCTGCTGCGTGCGTGAAGCAGCAGATACGCGTCTCTATGGCCAAGTCGCTTCTATGAAAAATATACCCCTACGTGCAAATACTCCTTTATCTAAGCGCATTATCGCAGTTGGTGGATGCATTGGGCAACGTGATGGTGAAAAACTCACCAAAGAGTTACCTCATCTCGATGTGGTATTTGGCACGCATAATCTTGGATCTTTGCCTGCTCTCTTAGAGGCTGCAATAC
>CAYNWQ010000252.1:0-2351 GCA_964400955.1 uncultured Gordonibacter sp.
GCGTATCTGGGGAGAGGCAGGACTTGCACGTGTGCAAGCGTCGAGCGTGATGGTGCTAGGCCTTGGAGGAGTGGGGTCAAGTTGCGTGGAAGCGCTTGCGCGTGGCGGCGTGGGGCGCCTTATCCTCGTGGATCACGACATCGTGCAGCCGAGCAATATAAACCGTCAAGCGCTCGCGTTTACTTCAACCGTGGGTCGCAAAAAAACCGAGGTCATGCGCGCGATGGTGGCAGACATTAATCCGGATGCTCAGGTAGAGATTGTTGATAAATTTATCTACGCTGCAGACGTCGATGAGCTTTTTGCGCCTTATGTCGCTGAACTTGATTACGTGGTGGACGCGATTGATACGGTGAGTGCGAAGCTGGCTTGTGCGCTCTATGCCCAGCACGCGGGCGTGCGTCTGGTGAGTAGTATGGGTGGTGCAAACAAAACCAAGCCCGAATGCTTACGTATGGCTGACTTGTATGAAACGCAAAATTGTCCGCTTTGCCGCGTTATGCGAAAAGAAGGCAGAAAGCGTGGGCTTCAGCATTTGCGTGTTTTGTATTCTTGTGAGCAGCTAGTGTCTTCCCATATTCCTGCGGGCAGCGATGCGCGAGAGCGTTCAAACTTAGGGACTGTCTCATACATGCCTCCTATCATGGGACAGTTTTTGGCATCTGAAGTGCTGCGCGCGCTGGTGGCAGAGGGTAATAGCGACGAAAAGTCTGCTGCGCGTTTTACAGCTCATCTTTTTGCACACTCTACTTTGCACACCGCTACAACAGGCGTGCGCACGAAAGGAAGTGACAATTGATACGCTACGTTGACATGCATTGTCACCTCGATTTTAGCGAAGACGCGCAAGCATGTGCTGCAGACTTGGCAAACATCGGCATAGCTTGTCTTTCAGCGACAGTAACACCCGATGCGTATTTCCCAGCAAGTTATGCGCTTTCTCCCTATGACAATGTGCGAGTTGGTCTGGGTTTGCATCCGTGGTGGATACGTGATGAGATGAGTGCTCAAGCTTATGTGGACAGCTTTGAAGAACATCTGCGAGATGCTCGCTTTATCGCTGAGGTGGGTCTTGATTTTGGGGAGACCCATGTGCACACGTGCACGTCTCAGATAGAGGTGTTTAAACGCATCGCCGCAAGTTGCGCGCACGAAGGTGAAAAAGTGCTTTCCTTGCACGCAGTCCGCTCGACAAGCGAGGTAATGGATATATTAGAAAATGCCGGTGCGCTCACGAGCACGGCGGGAAATACTTGCATTTTTCATTGGTTTTCGGGTACGTCTGATGAACTCACGCGTGCGCGTGAGCTGGGGTGTTATTTTTCTATAAACCCGCGCATGCTTGAGAGCAAGCGTGGGCGTGCTTACGTATGTGCGGTGCCTCTTGAGCGTCTGCTCCTCGAAACTGACGAGCCGGCTTGTCCGGGTGTACCTTTTGATGTGCTCGATGTCGAAAAAAAGCTCAAAGCTATGATTTCTTGTCTTGCTGCTTTGCGTGCATGCTCTTTCGAAGAGATTGAAGAAAGCATTTTACGCACTAGTCTAGAAATCCTAGGACTCTAATCTTTGAGGTTTTGAAGTGAGATGCCAGCCGTTGCAATAAGGGCAGCGGTATGCGTGCAGGCCACTTGTGCCATGCTCGGCGCATGCGTCGATAGCGTCTTGCGCTTCGCTTAAGTGAGCGTAGCGATTTTTCGACTCACAGGCTTTACGACGCAATGCCTCGTCATGCTCTCTTTCGCTTTGGCGCGTGCGCGCCTCTTCTTTCGCGAAGATATCATCCATGCCGCCTAAGCTTGCTTTAAACTCGGCGACTTCTTTTGCGATTGCCTGACGCTTTCTGCTGCCCATAGCTTATTTCCCCCTTTATGCACGGGTTTATTTTGTACGCTGCGTTACGTGTTTGGCGCGGCTCTAGCGTATAAAGTTTGTCATAGCGCCACGCTCAGCTGTGGGTGGCTCTATGCCGTTTTGCTTGCCGAGCTTAATGCAGTGTAAAAGCCATGCCATATTGTGAGCGATATTTCTCATCGTGCGCATGCCTTCTTCGTCTTGGGGTGCTTCGCCCGGCACGCGGCCGTGTACGCCGTTCCAGTATGTAGAAGAGACGATAGGCATTTGGTTGATGGTGAAATATTTGTTGAGCACGTCAAAAGATGCGGTGATGCCGCCTCGTCTTGCCACAGCAATTGCGGCGCCTGGCTTATGGGCAAACGCGGCGCCACCTGCGTAAAATGCGCGGTCAAGTACCGAGAGGATGCGACCCGTGGGATGTGCATAGTAAACTGGCGTGCCAAAGACAAACCCGTCTGCGCCCGCTGCTTTTTGTATGAGTTCGTTTACGATGTCGT
>CAYNWQ010000253.1:0-2347 GCA_964400955.1 uncultured Gordonibacter sp.
AAAGTAGGCCAAATAACGTGCCGCAGGTAGCGCCGCCGCGCACAAGAGACGCACAGCGTACTGACCATGTGGTGTATCTGCAGCAGATGCCTGCAGTCATTGCCCAAAGAAAAAGCGAAAAACATTGTCCAGCTGCGGTATTTATCATAAACGGCACGAAAGGACTTATTTCACTAAAGATCGAAGGTACACTGACGCAAAGCGACCCGATTATGAGAAACAATCCCGAAAAACGGTAGCATCTCTTCAGCATAGTTGAGGTAGCCTTGGTGTTCAGGAGCGCAAGCGTTATAAGCACTGCCCCTATGGTAACTAAAGCGCTTGCGGCGCCTTGCATGCTCATATAACTTTCCGTTTCAGATACGCCCACGACATTAAGTCTTATAAAGATTGTTCTATCGAGTTCGACAACTATGCTGACGAGGAAGGCACACAGAGCTATACGTATGCACAGGCGCAAGAGCTTGCGTCTCGCGTCGTCGTCAAGTTCATTTTGCGTATCGTTGCTGGTTTTAGGCTCGGCGATTTCGGAAAACACTGAGAGAGGCTCAAGTTCGTAAGCATGGGTGTCGTCACTAAATCGCAGCGCAACTAATGCACAGAGAGGAAGCGCTACGATACAAGTTGCACTAGCCTCAGCGGGTAAAATACCGATAAGAAAATAAGCAATGGAGGAAAGCACAAGCGACACTGCTGTTGCTAAAATGGCGTTTTTCATCTGTAGTGTGGAAAGAGTCACGCAGATATGGATAGTAAACAGCGCATAGCACATACCTGCAAGACTACCCGACAATATAGCAAAAGCGATTTGGAACGTTTCGTTTCCGGCCGCCAAAATCATGATGCAGCTTGCAACTACGAGCCCTAATGAGCAAATCAGGAGTGCATATCTTTTCTGAAGTAGTCGGGAGGCAAGTCCCGGAAAAGCACAAGCTATAAAAAAGGTCAAAAGAGACACGACGGAAGCACTCAGATTTACTTGGTCGAGCAATACGTCGCCTATTTCTAAACCACCTATAAGACTATAGAGCAACACATCTTGAAAGCAAAACTTATACCAAGTAAAAAGCGCAGCAAGTGATACGCCTACCAAAAGACCAGCTTGCATCCCATGCTCAAGTCTCATTTCTTGTTTGTCATCCATAGATGCAATTCCCCCCATTTATAAACCATCCCCGCGTAATCGCTTGGTCAATGAAAATGCTTCGCGGCAAGGCTCTAGTTTGAGAGACTTCCCTCAAAAGAACCGTCCAAAAGCTATTTTCATCATCTGTGTATGATGATACTAGAATTCAAACCGTCCCTCATGCACAGTACATGATTTCTAGATTTGCCACAAATCATGCACGATTTTCGATTTATTTTTTCAGCTTTCCTTTTAGGGTGCACCCGCCGGCCAAAAAAACAAACTTCAAAACAAGTGAGGAGGAGTCATGTCAAAAATGACTATGTCGCGCAGGTCTTTTCTTATAGCGTCCGCTACAACAGCAGCAGCGCTTAGCATCGCAAAAGCGCCTAGTGCTTTTGCTGCAACAGACGAAGAGTCTAGTGCGACAGAGGAAAACGTTAAGCGGATTCGTTCATGTTGCCGTGGCTGCGGCAAGATGGAATGCGGCGTATGGGTAACCGTAAAAGACGGCCGCGTTGTTAAAATCGAGGGAGACGAAAGCGCCTTTCAAAGTAGAGGCAATTGTTGCTCGAAAAGCCAGTCTTCTGTGCAGGCGGCCTATCACCCCGATCGTTTGCAATACCCCATGAAGCGCACCAATCCTAAAGGTGAAGACGCAGGATGGCAGCGTATAAGCTGGGATGAAGCGCTCGAGATTTGCGCAAAGAGCTTTCAGGACAATATCGAAAAATACGGCGATAATGCTAGTTTCTATATGCAAGGGACGAGCCGTCCTACCGCTATGACTGCAGCGACTATGGGACTTGCTATCAATTCGCCTAACAACTATACCGCTTTTGAAATCTGCAAAGGTCCGCGCTATGTTGCATAAAATCTGATGGACTCTATGGATTACTTTTGGATGGGTACTTCGCTACAGACGCGTGTGTATGTGCAGTGGGGCACCGAATGCGCGTATTCTAACTACGACGACGCAAGCCGTGTGTGTATAGACAACGCCATCCGTTCGCAAAAGCATATTCTCGTCGACCCACGTATGACGCCTCTTGGAAAAGAGGCTGATTGGTGGATAGATTTGCGTCCTGGTAGCGACTTGGCTATAGCAATGTGCTGGTTCCACCTGATCGAGCAAAACGACCTTTACGACAATTTGTTTGTGAAACGCTGGACAAATGCGCCGTTTTTGGTGTGCGCGGACATGGAAGCGTCAGGTGGACT
>CAYNWQ010000254.1:0-2332 GCA_964400955.1 uncultured Gordonibacter sp.
CCGAAAGAAATAAAACCATGGCTGGCGTACCGACTGGTTTTGCCGATGTGGACGCCCTTTTCAATGGTTTTCGTGGTGGTGACCTCGTAATCTTAGCCGCGAGACCAGGTGTCGGGAAAACTTCTTTTGCACTAAACCTTGCAGTAAACGCCGCAAAAGCAGGTACTACTGTAACCTTTTTCTCTTTGGAAATGTCTGCGAGCCAGCTTGCACAACGTATCTTGTGCTCTGAGGCGCATGTGAGCCTTTCAAAAGTAAGAAGCGGGCAGATTTACGAAAACGACTGGAGCGCCATTGCCGACGCGACAAATACTCTTTCCAAACTTGACCTATATATAGATGACTCACCAGGTCTATCTATCTTAGAGGCGCGCGCAAAAGCACGCCGCGAAATGCGCAACGTAGAGGGTAAAGGTCTTATCGTAGTTGATTATTTGCAGCTCATGCAGCCGCCTGTTGCGCGTCGTGATGGTAACCGTGCTGTCGAGGTTGGCGAAATCTCGCGAGGGTTGAAAGTGCTTGCAAAAGAGATGGATATGCCGGTTATCGCTTTGTCTCAGATGTCGCGCTCTATCGAGCAGCGCGGCGGCGGAAAGCGCCCAATGCTTTCTGACCTGCGTGAGTCTGGATCTATCGAGCAAGACGCAGATATAGTAATGTTTATAGACCGCAGTATGGACGAGATGGAAGCCGAAAGCGAGCAACGCCCAGACCTAGGTACCGCCGAGCTCATCGTGGCAAAACATCGCAATGGACCGACACGCGATATTACACTTGCGTTTAATCCTGAGTTCACGCGCTTTATGGACTTTATTGATGATTCGCGCGTTGGGTAATGGGAGGTTTGCAACTCTTCCGCATTGCGTACTCAGTCACATTGACGCTCGGTTTGGCGTTGGGTAATGGGGGCTTGCACCTCTTTTGCACCTCACGCAAAACTTGTTTACGCAACGCAAATTTCGCGCTAAACTAAAGCCATGATATCCTCAGTAACATTTTTACATGCAGCCGATCTCCATCTTGGAGCGCCTTTTCGCGGCCTGCGTGCGCTGTCGGATAAGTGGGCAGACCGCCTCATCAAAGCGATACCCGAAGCATTTGACCGTATGATAGATACAGCATGTACGCGAAAAGTTGATTTTGTAGTTATCGCGGGAGACATATTTGACAAGTCGCGCGCCTCTTACGCTGACTATCTGCATTTTTTTAAGGGTCTCGAAAAACTCAACGACACCGGTATACCGGTGTATTTGTGCACAGGAAACCACGACCCTTACACCTCATGGCAGCACGACTTTTTCGCTTTGCCTGAAAATACCACTATGTTTTCAGGGGAACACCCGTCTTTTGCGCTCTACGAAAAAAATGGTGAAGCAGCGTGCGTGCTAGGAGGTCGTGGTTATTACAACCAGACGTGGTCGTCAGAAAAAGACATCGCAGCAGGAGTCACGCGCATAGAGGCAGAGCGCGCGCTTGATGCATGCGGGCTTGGTAGACGAGCGATGCAAGCGCCTTTTGGTGTGGGGGTTTTGCACACCGGACTCGACATAGACCCCACAAAGGCACCAACTGATCCAAATCGGCTACTCAATGCAGGTTTTGACTATTGGGCGCTCGGGCACATTCATATGCATAGCGCGCGTCCGCTTGATAACCCGCGCATAGGGTTTTCGGGCTGCATACAAGGTCTCGACATGAAAGAGACTGGCGAGCGGGGTGTATATATCGTTACTTTGACGCAAAACGCGCCCAACAAAGTGGAGTTTGTGCCTTGTGCGAGTGTGGTGTGGCAGCGCGTGCAGGTAGAGGTGGGCGACGCAGAGACCCTCTCAGAGATGACCGACAAAATCATGCGTGAGCTATTTCGCTTAAACGGCGAGGCGCATTGTGAGGAAATGTGTGTGCGTGTCACGCTGACGGGTGAGACACCTTTGCACAGCACCCTTGCGCGCCCGGGTGTGTTAGAAGACATGCGCAAAAGCCTCAACGAGAGCTACACGGCGTTTTTTTGCGATGCGCTACTCGATGAGACACGCGCCCCTCGCGACAGAGAAGCCCTTTTAGCTGAGGGTCTTTTCCCGGCAGTGTTGATGCAAGCCGCAGATGACTTGCGAGAGTCGCGTGATGAAACCATAGCGTATTTGCAGGATGAGTTTTTGGCGCGTAACTTGCAATTACCCAGTTCATACGCAAAAAGACTCGACAATCTGATTGAGAGTGCTGAGGAAAACACGCTAGACATCTTGAGCAGAGGTGAGCGCCCATGATGTCTTTCGACTTTCTCGAAAACGCGCACATCTCGCACGTCCCACACATCTTGCACGTCCCGCAC
>CAYNWQ010000255.1:0-2322 GCA_964400955.1 uncultured Gordonibacter sp.
CCAACCCACTCGACGTGATGACGACGCTCGCTTATCAAGAAAGCGGCCTGCCGGCTTCTCGTTTGATGGGCATGGGTGGCGTGCTCGACTCATCCCGCCTGTCTTTTGCGGTATGTGAGCGCCTCGGCTGTGAGCCGGCTGACGTCGAGGCATGGGCTGTAGGTGCACATGGCGAAGGCATGGTGTGCTGGCCGCGCTTGACTAAAGTAAAGGGTACGCCTATCACTGAACTCATGAGCGCAGAAGAGGTGGCACAAGTGGTACAGCGTTGTGTAAAAGGCGGCGCTGAAGTGGTCAGCTACCTAAAGACCGGCAGTGCCTATTATGCGCCGGGTGCTTCCATTGCGCGTATGGTTGAGGCAATACTTGGTGATACTCATGAGGTCATGAGCGTATGCGCACACATCGATGGCGCTTATGGCATCGATGATCTTTACATGAACGTGCCGGTGCGATTAGGACGAGCGGGTGTAGAGGAAATCGTCGAGTTTGATTTGAACGCAGACGAGCTCGCTGCTCTGCAAGCGTCAGCGGCAAGTGTGCGTGCTGGCCTTGAAAAAATGCCCAAATAGTCTTGCGAAATGACGGTTTATACGATAACAAATGCGCAAGTTGCGCGTGCCGTCTATGAGGCTATACCGCGCCTTGCCTGTGTGTTGCCCGAAGACGTACATGCAGCTCTTGACGCTGCACGCGCGGACGAGACTCATCCGCGCGGCCGCGCGACGCTTGATTTGCTTTGCGAAAACGCGTTAGTGGCGCAAAATGACAGTGTGCCCATTTGTCAAGATACGGGCACGGTTTGGGTAAGCCTTGAGATAGGGCCTGATATATGTGTGTGCGGAGATGTGTTTTCGCAGGTCGATGATGCAGTTGGGCGCGCTTATACCGAAGCACACTTGCGTAAATCGCTCGTGCGCGATGCTTTGTTTGATCGCAGTAATACCACTGACAACACGCCGGCATTTTGCGATATTCACCTTGTTGATACACCCGGTGTAGCAAGATTGCACGTCATGCTCAAAGGCGGTGGCTCAGACAATGCGAGTCGCGTGGTTATGCTTACACCCGGCGCGGGGCGTGATGCTATAGTTGCAGAAGTGCTGCGTTGTGTGCGCGAAAAAGGCGCAAATGCCTGTCCTCCTTTAGTGGTGGGTGTGGGAGTCGGTGCGACTTTTGATAAAGTGGCTTCTTTGGCCAAACGCGCACTTATGAGACCGCTTGATGAGGCGGCGCCAACGCCTGAAATTGCGCAATTTGAGCAGGAGCTGCTCGACGCCATAAATGCCACCGGCGTAGGGCCGGGCGGGCTTGGTGGTGCGTGCACAGCTCTTGCTGTGCGTGTGGCGACAGCACCTTGTCATATCGCAGCACTGCCCCTTGCTATCAACATGGGATGCTCTGCGATGCGCAGGGCTACCATTTCTCTGGCGCCTGCACCTTTTTCAGGAGACGAAGGGGGCGAAAGTAGTGGCGAGTAATCAACACGACTTTGCTTTGCCGCTTGAACCTGAGTTGATGGGCGAGGCGAAAAAAATAGAGAACAGCTCTCAGTCTCGTTTGCAGGCGCACGCGCTCAAACTGCCTCTAACGCGTGAGGTACTCGCTTCGCTTAGGGCGGGGGATGCGTGCACGCTGACAGGTCCTGTGTACACTTTGCGAGATGCAGGACATATGCGCTTGCTCGAAGAGCTGCACCAGCTCGGAAAGCTCCCCTATGGTCTTGAAGGACAAACTATTTTTTACGCAGGGCCAACTCCTGCTATTGGTACGCGTCCCTTTGGTGCGGTGGGGCCAACAACCGCTTCTCGCATGGATTTTGCAGCGAGCGAGCTTTATCGGGCAGGTATTGTGGCTACCATCGGAAAAGGTCGCCGTAGTGCGGATGTGGTGCAAGCATGCATTGATACGACGTCGGTGTATTTTGCGGCCGTAGGAGGAGCAGCTGCGTTTCTTGCGAAATGCGTAGAAAGTTCTGAGACTCTTAGTTATGATGATCTCGGTACAGAAGCGTTGCGACGCATCATGGTGCGCGATTTTCCCGTTTTTGTGGGAGTGGATACGCACGGGCGATGCGTGTATGACGGATAGATAATGCGCGTCGGTGACACTCATAGGCGATGCGCAGATGGTGTGTGTGATGTGCGCATGACAGATAAAAAGAGATGGCGAGTTTTGCAATGACGCAAAATGATAAAAAAACAGATAAACGCGGTATATTTATCACGTTTGAGGGCGGCGAAGGCGCAGGTAAAACGACGCATATCCGTTTTTTGGCTCATTCTTTGGAGGCGCGCGGCTATGAAGTGGTATGTCTGCGTG
>CAYNWQ010000256.1:0-2312 GCA_964400955.1 uncultured Gordonibacter sp.
AGTACATGCTTGCTCCTGAGCATGCCTGCAACTCGGTACAAAATCAACGTTCTTGTGACTTAGTATGCGGCATTACAGGTAACATGGATGTACCTGGCGGCATGCGTGGTTCTACTCCTGGTTGGCCTATGATGGACCTTACCATGACCATGGGTGACTCTAAAGAGATTCCTTCCTATGATTCCAGCATGATTTTGGGTAGTGAGAATTTCCCGATGATTGGTAGCGATTGTGGTCCTGGTTGGGCAGATTGCACTTCTATCTATGACGCTATCAACACTGGCGACCCGTATCCGGTCACGGTTGGTATCGGCCAGACTGGCGACTTTATGAACCAAGGTAACAGTGTTTACAACTCAGAGCAACTTTGCAAACTTGATTTTTGGTGCTCAATTGACCTTTGGCATACGCCGACGGTTGATATGATTGCCGACATTGCTATGCCGGCAGCTCACTGGATGGAACTCGATTGTATCCGTAAATCTCAAGGTTCATCAGGCGCATTTGGTGCTACCGTAAAGGCAGTTGAACCTCCTGGAGAGGCAAAGAATGACCTCGAAATCGTTGTGGGTATTTATAAAGCAGCCGGCATCCCTTACTTTGATGAGAGTAAACATGGTGCGAAATGGCTCGAAGGTGACGAATGTGTCGACGCTTGTAACGGGATTTGTATCTCTAGTTTCCGTATTCCTGATTGGTCTGATTTCAAAGCAGAGTTCCAGAAAAATGGTTGGTTTGACTCTAAGGTTGAGAAGTACGAGGACTGGGGCGTGTATCGTCGCTACGAAATTGGCAATGGTCACATCTCTGGTGGTTTCCCGCCAACGCCAAAGCAGCGTCAAGGTTGGAACACCACGACTCATAAGCAAGAACTTTGGTCAGTAACACTCGAGTCTTGGCTCATAAATGGTGTTGGAAACAACGGCGAGACGCCAAACATATGCTACAGCAAAGACAAGTTCTCTAAAGATGAAGTATTCCCGCTCTTCTACGAGGCAGATCACAGCCCCGTGAAAGAACCTGAATCCTACACCGGTGACAACGACTTCTTGCTCACAACTGGTCGTCGTCAAGGTACCTATTTCCACTCTGAGCATCGTCAGCTACCTTGGTGCCGTGAGCTTTGGCCAGTTCCTCGTCTGGAAATCAACCCAGTAGATGCTGCACGCATCGGCGTTGAGCAAGGCGACTGGGTATGGATTGAGTCTCACTATGACGCTACCGAATACACTGAGGAGTTCACTCATAAGATTCGTGAAGTAGTCGACCTTTACTATGGCATCGAGCCAGGTGTCGTAAACGCAGAGCATCAGTGGTGGTATCCAGAACTTGAGCAGGCTGATCATGGCTTTAAGCTCTCAGGCGTTAACTGCCTCATTGACCGTCACGCGCAAGACCGTATCTGCGGTTCTTCAAACTTGCGCGCTTACCCGGTTAAGGTTTACAAAGCCACGGCAGAAAACTCGCCGTTTGGAAACCCGGTACCGTGCGGTGACGATGGCACGCCAATCATCCACACCTGCGATGATGAACGTCTAAAGGGCTGGCTGCCAGACTATGAGAGTGCAAGAGGGGAGGCATAAATCATGACACATTATGCGATTTTGACCGACCTTAATAAATGTGTTGGTTGTCTTGCTTGCTCAGTTAGCTGCAAGGTTATAAACAATGTGCCTATTGGTAACTATTGGAACAAGGTGCTGCGTGTAGGCCCTAATCCTCGTACTGAGGGTGGCCAGTGGCCTGACATCTACACCTACTTTTTGACCGTACAATGCCAGCATTGCGAAAATCCAGCATGTGTGGCTGTGTGCCCGACTGAGGCTTCGCACATACTTGAAGACGGCACGGTACAAATCGACAAGTCAAAGTGCATCGGTTGCCAGTTCTGCGCGATGGCATGTCCTTACAACGTGCGCTACTTAAACGAAGAAGAACGCGTCGTTGAGAAATGCACTCTTTGCGAGCAAAGAGTCGCGCAAGGTGACTTGCCACAATGCGTGGCTCAGTGTGGCGCTCGCGCTCGTTTCTTTGGTGACCTCGAAAAAGGTATTGAAACGTTCGAGTGTCCAGCACCTGACTTGACGGATAAATCTTACGAAGCGCAAATGGCTGGTCGTTGGAAGCTCGGTGATATAACCGGCGAAGGCAACGAGTATCCTGTGAAGCCTTATAAGGAATCCGACTTGCATCACTTGCCTGATGTGGGCAATAACCCTGGCTTCATCTACCTTTTGCGCAACGAGAAATGGCAGGGGGAGGAGTAAATCATGGAATTGCAATGGCCTTTGATTTTGTTTACCACCTTTGTT
>CAYNWQ010000257.1:0-2303 GCA_964400955.1 uncultured Gordonibacter sp.
ATAGCTTTATGCAGTGTCTGTTTGCGCACAGCATGATACCGTATTTTTCTTTTGGCGAAAAGGGCAAACGAAAAATTAGCCTATGGTATAGGGTAAATCCCGCGCCCCGCTCGCGTGTGCTGTATCTGCCTTTGCGTGCTGTGCTAGCTTTCGCGCCCCGCGCGCGGCGCATCCACCTTTGCGCGCCGTGTTAGCTTTCGCTTGCCGCGTGTGCTGTATCTGCTTTTGTGTCCACGCTGGCTTTCACTTACCGCAGCGCGGGGGAAGCGCCGCA
This sequence comes from uncultured Gordonibacter sp., assembly GCA_964400955.1. GTDB lineage: Bacteria > Actinomycetota > Coriobacteriia > Coriobacteriales > Eggerthellaceae > CAJFUR01. The sequence goes on from CAYNWQ010000257.1 coordinate 275, forward strand.
TAGCGCTCACTCGCCGCCTCTGTAGGACGCGCCGCTCTAGCGTTCATGCGCTACCTTTGTAGGGCGCCCCGCGCTAGCGTTCATGCGCTACCTTTGTAGGGCGCCCCGCGCGCTGCTCCTCACGCATGACGCAAGTGTCATACTCTAGAACGCATGCCCTAGAGCGCTGCCCCTAAAGTGCACGCCATAGAGTGCACGCCCTAGAGCGTATCAGTGTCGAGACAGATGGTAAAAGGCCCGTCGTTTACGAGGCTCACCTGCATGTCTGCTCCAAATACACCTGTTTCGACCCTCTCTATATCGCGACGTGCGCTTTCGACGAAAAGCTCGTAGAGACGCCGCGCCTTATCAGGTGCGCCCGCGTCGGTAAAAGAAGGTCGGTTCCCACGTTTGCAATTTGCGAAAAGCGTAAACTGCGACACAACGAGCACTTCTCCTGCAACGTCGGCAAGCGAGAGGTTTGTTTTCCCGTCTGTGTCATCAAAGATGCGCAGCTTGTATATCTTTGACCAGAGGCGCTCGATTTGTGCTTCGGTGTCATCTTGCCCTACTCCAAGCAAGATAAGAAACCCGCGTCCGCACGCGCCTGCGCATTTGCCCTCGATATCCACCTGAGCTTTTTGTACTCGCTGTATTACTGCCCGCATTTCGCAAATGTCCTTTCGCTGATTAATTATGTATGGCGCAAAATATATCGCAAAAATGTTTCACGTGAAACACTCCGCAAAATGGCAACCAATAACGCAGCCAAAATGTTTCACGTGAAACACTCCGCAAAACGGCAACCAATAACGCAGCCAAAATGTTTCACGTGAAACACTCCGCAAAATGGCAACCAATAACGCAGCCAAAATGTTTCACGTGAAACACTCCGCAAAACGGCAACCAATAATGCAGCCAAAAATGTTTCACGTGAAACATTTGATTTCAGAGGCTTTTATACCAAATAATTTTCTTTAGACTTGCGATATGAGTTGATTTTTCATAATCTGGTATTACAATAGCATCTAATAGCAGCTAAAGTAAGAAAGGATGTGGTACATATGGCAACTGCAACGATAAGCGCTCCGCTCTCTACCAAAGTAACCGCCGCCGAAAAGAAGCGTTTTATTGAAACGTGCGATGAGATAGGCACGTCTCCTAGCAATGCTTTGCGTATGTTTGTCTCTGCATTTAATCGCAGGGGCGGTTTTCCGTTTGACCCGTCAAATCCTAATGGGTTTTCACGTGAAACGCTTGATGCAATGTATGACGCAGCAAATGGACGTGTTGCTGGGCCATTTAAGACCAATGAGGATATGTGGTCAAGTATTTTTGATGGCGAGGATTAGTAAATGCTTGACCTGGCATATACATCACAATTTAAAAAAGACATGAGGCGCAAGAAAAAACAAGGCGCAAGCATCGAAAAGATTGATGAAGCTATCTTGGCGTTGAGAAAGGGAGAGGTGCTGCCTGATAAGTATCGCGATCATGCACTTGCTGGTGTATGCAATGAGCATAGAGAGTGCCATATCGAACCCGATTGGTTGCTTATTTATCGTATTGACAAAGGCCAGCTCGTATTAACTGCGGTAAGGACGGGCTCTCATAGCGAGCTATTTGGGCTATAGTTTATTACTCATTAGAAAATAAAAGCTTAAGCAAAAATAGGTGGCGCCTGCAGTCTAATCGCTGCTATACTTAGCGCTACACATTTGGGGAACTCGGTGAGAGGTGCGCTATGATTGACGAAATCTGGGTAGAAAATCTTGCACTAATAAAGACAGCACATCTTGAGCCGGCACGCGGCTTGACGGTGCTAACCGGTGAAACAGGCGCGGGAAAAACAGCGCTTTTATCGGCGCTTTCTTTGTTGATGGGAGAACGCGCGGACAAAAGCGCGGTGCGCGATGGCGCGCGCGAGCTGCAAGTCTCGGGGAGATTTTTCGGTGCTGCGAGTGAGGAAGCTGCGTGCGATGACGGTACTGACGTGAGCGACGGGGAAGTTGCGTGCGGTGACGGGAAAGTTGCGCGCGGTGACGCGGCG
>CAYNWQ010000258.1:0-2300 GCA_964400955.1 uncultured Gordonibacter sp.
CATCGAAGCGGCTTATGAAGAGCTGCGCGGAGATACGCGCGTGACCGATGCACAGGAAAAAGCGCAGTTTGACGCGCTCGAGCAGTACGGGCAAAACCTCACACAGCAAGCGCGTGAGGGCAAGCTCGACCCGGTTATCGGCCGTGCGGAAGAGATTAGGCGTACCATACAAGTGCTTTCGCGCCGCACGAAAAATAATCCGGTGCTCATAGGTGAGCCTGGCACCGGCAAGACGGCCATCGTTGAGGGTCTCGCGCAGCGCATCGTTGCGGGGGATGTGCCCACAAGCCTCAAGGACAGAGACATCATCTCTCTCGACCTCGGAGCTATGATGGCGGGCGCGAAATACCGCGGTGAGTTTGAGGACCGATTGAAGGCAGTGCTGCGTGAGGTAAAACAAAGCGCAGGTCAAGTGATACTTTTCATCGACGAGTTGCACACTATTGTGGGAGCAGGCACCTCTGGGGAAAGCTCGCTTGACGCGGGCAACATGCTCAAACCGGCACTTGCGCGTGGTGAGCTGCATGCAATAGGCGCGACCACGCTCGACGAATATCGCAAATACGTCGAGAAAGACGCCGCGCTCGAGCGCAGGTTCCAGCCGGTGCTTATTGGTGAGCCGAGCGTCGAAGATACCATCGCTATATTGCGTGGACTCAAAGAAAAATACGAGATTCATCATGGCGTGCGTATCACCGATGGTGCGATTGTGGCAGCAGCTGAGCTTTCCAATCGCTATATCTCTGACCGCTTTTTGCCTGATAAGGCGATAGATCTGATGGATGAAGCGGCGAGCAGGTTGCGTATCGAGATTGACTCTATGCCTGAAGAGGTCGATGCGGCTGAGCGCAAACTCACGCAAATGCAGATAGAGGAGCAAGCGCTCATGAAAGAAACCGATGAGGCATCGCATGAGCGTCTCGAGGCTTTGCGCCGCGACATCGCGACAGCGCGCGAAGACTTAGATCGCCGCAAGGCTGAGTGGCAAAACGAAAAAGACATCATCGAAAACGTGCAAAACCTCAAAGCCGGGCTTGAGAGTGCTCAGTTAGACGAGGAACGCGCGACGCGTGAGGGTGACTTGTCGCGTGCAAGCGAGATACGCTATGCGCGCATTCCGGACTTGCAGCGTCAGTTGCAAGAGGCAGAGCGCGTGCTTAATACCAAACAGCAAGACGGTGCTATCTTAAAAGAGGAAGTTTCTGAAGATGAGATAGCCGAAGTGGTGTCAGCTTGGACGGGGATCCCTGTGCAGAAAATGATGCAAGGCGAGATGGCAAAGCTTGTGGACCTCGAAGACAAATTGCGCGAGCGCGTGGTGGGTCAAGACGAAGCAGTAGCTGCGGTAGCAGGCGCGATTAGGCGCAATCGTGCGGGGCTTTCTGATCCGAACCGTCCTATTGGCAGCTTTTTGTTCTTAGGACCAACGGGTGTAGGCAAAACTGAGCTTGCGAAAGCACTCGCAGAATACCTCTTTGACAGCGAGCGTGCCATGGTGCGTATCGATATGTCCGAATACATGGAAAAGTTTTCGGTGCAGCGCTTGATTGGAGCGCCTCCAGGATATGTGGGATATGACGAAGGAGGCCAGCTCACCGAGGCTGTGCGCAGAAAGCCGTATTCGGTAGTGCTGCTCGACGAGATAGAAAAAGCGCATCCTGATGTGTTTAACATCTTGTTGCAAGTGCTCGACGATGGGCGCCTGACTGACGGGCAAGGCCGCGTGGTGAGCTTTAAAAACGCTATCATCATCATGACGAGCAACGTTGGTTCGCAGAGCATACGCGAGTATGCAAACCAAGACAGCGACACTATGGGTAAAGCCGTAGAAGACATGATGAGCGGCAGCGTTGATGCGGGTGCAAAACGCCTTGCTGAGCTTTCACAAAAGGTAAACGACGCTTTGCGCGCGACATTCCGTCCGGAGTTTTTGAACCGCATCGACGATGTGATTACGTTTAACGCCCTCTCAATCGAAACGATTGAGCCTATCGTTGAGCTACAACTTGAAGATGTGCGTCATCGCCTCGAGGACAGACATATCACGCTTGATGTGACGCCGGTAGCGCTAGAGAGACTCGCAATTGATGGGTTTGACCCAGTCTATGGAGCGCGTCCTTTAAAGCGCCTTATCCAAAAAGAGGTCGTTGACCGCATAGCTGAGCGCATGGTGCGCGGGGAGTTGCATGATCGCAGTCATGTGCTGATAGATATCGACGACGCAGACAACTATGTGTGTCGCATAGAGCCGGCGCTTGACATCGACATGGATGCCCTCGCGGAGGGTTTGAGCTAAATAG
>CAYNWQ010000259.1:0-2278 GCA_964400955.1 uncultured Gordonibacter sp.
GAATTCCATGGTGGAGATGCTGGCGAACGTATCTGAGCGTGTCAGCGGATCTGAAAACGCCTTGCTCGCAAAGCACGATGAAACCAAAAACGTGCTTGTGATTGCAATTGTGTCGGATCGTGGGCTCGCAGGTGGCTTCAACAGCAATGCGTTGCGCCACGCTGAGCACCTTATAAAGGAAAAACAAGCAGCTGGTGCACAGGTGCATGTGGTTGCTTGCGGCAAGAAAGCTATCGGGTACTTTAACTATCGAAAGATTGATATGGTGCTTGAATTTAAAGACCTTTCTGCTGACCCAACAGTTGAGGAAGCTTCTTCGATAGCTGCCTATGCGATAGACGGCTATACCAAAGGCGAACTCGACGAGGTGTATCTCGTGTATAACCATGCGAAAAACGCTGCTGAGCAGGTACTTCGCAGAGAGCTTGTGTTGCCGGTAGACACGTCAGCAATATCTAGCGACGCGCCAAGCGCACAAGCTGAAAATGCTGCTTTAAGTGGTGATGTTGTGTTTGAGCCAAGTGCCGAAGGAGTGTTAGACCGCTTACTTCCGGCTTATGTGCGCACCACCATTTATCACGGGCTTATTGACTCGGCTGCTGCTGAGCAAGCTGCTCGTCGCAGCGCAATGAAGTCGGCGACCGATAACGCCAACGAAATGGTTGAAACGCTGACCAGACTATACAATCGCGTACGCCAAGGTGCCATCACGACGGAGATTTCCGAAATCGTGGGCGGCGCGGCGGCATTGGAGGACTAAATGGCTGAAACTATGAGTAACGCATCGGCCAAACAGGGCGCGACAGGACGTATTGTCCGTATCGTTGGCGCTGTTGTTGACGTTGAGTTTCCGCCGGATCAAATGCCGGCAATCTACAACGCCCTTACGGTCAATGCTACTACCCCTATTGGGGAGATTAAAACAATTTTGGAGGTGCAAACACACCTTCCTGGCGACTTAGTGCGTACTGTTGCTATGTCGTCAACTGATGGCTTGGTGCGCGGCATCGAGGCAGTTGATACGGGCTCTCCTATCAAGATGCCAGTTGGCCCGCAGACACTTGGCCGTATTTGGAACGTTATGGGCGAGCCGGTTGACGGCAAGCCTATGCCAGAAGTTGCCGGCTGGATGCCTATCCACCATGCAGCTCCTGACTATGACACCTTGACAACTTCAACAGAGATTTTCGAGACGGGTATTAAAGTTGTTGACCTCATCGAGCCTTACGTAAAGGGTGGTAAGACCGGTCTTTTCGGCGGCGCTGGTGTAGGTAAAACCGTTCTTATCCAAGAGCTTATCAACAACCTCGCTCAAGAGCACGGCGGCACGTCAGTATTCACCGGCGTAGGTGAGCGTACTCGTGAGGGTACTGACCTGTTTTTGGAGATGAGCGAGTCTGGCGTTATTAACAAGACTTGTCTTGTGTATGGTCAGATGAACGAGCCTCCAGGAGCTCGTCTGCGTGTAGGCTTGGCTGGTCTGACGGTTGCTGAGTACTTCCGCGATCAGGGTCAAGACGTGTTGTTGTTCATCGACAATATCTTCGTTTCACGCAAGCAGGTTCTGAGGTATCGGCTTTGCTTGGTCGTATGCCTTCGGCTGTAGGTTATCAACCGACGCTTGCTACTGAGATGGGTGACTTGCAAGAGCGTATTACGTCTACTACCACCGGTTCTATTACTTCGGTACAGGCAGTTTACGTGCCTGCTGACGACTTGACCGACCCGGCTCCGGCTACAACCTTTACTCACTTAGACGCAAAGACTGTTCTTTCGCGTTCTATCGCTGAGTTGGGTATTTACCCTGCTGTTGACCCGCTTGAGTCCACTTCGCGCGCACTCGATCCTGAAATCGTGGGCGAGGAGCACTATCGTGTAGCGGTTGGCGTGCAAGAGATTTTGCAGAACTACAAAGACTTGCAAGACATCATCGCCATTTTGGGTATGGATGAGCTCTCCGAAGATCAAAAGCTTATCGTTAACCGTGCTCGTAAGATTCAAAAATACCTCGGTCAGCCTTTCCATGTTGCCGAAGTATTTACGGGCAACCCTGGCAAGTACGTCAAACTCGAAGACACCATCCGCTCCTTTGCTGAGATTTTGGACGGCAAATGCGACCACATTCCTGAGCAGTGCTTTGTTTACAAAGGTGCTATTGAGGAAGTATACGCTGCTTACGACGAGATGCAGAAAAAGGAAGCATAATGGCCGGGCTGGTATGCGACATTGTGACGCCGGTTGCAAAGCTTTACTCTAGTGACGCTTATATGGTAGTTGT